>DASUQU010000359.1:0-8498 GCA_036280495.1 Thermomicrobiales bacterium
GGAGAGCAGCGACACGGGGTACAACGACGTCCGCCAGCAGACGGGAGCGCGGCGCGTGCGCTGGCCCCAGCTGCTTGGCCAATACGAGGGTCGCATCGACGCGGAGATCGGGCAGACAATGCTGGCCGACACGTTCGACCCTTACCTCGGCTACATCAACCCCTCCTCACGCACGATCTGCTCCCACTATGACGTCGACCCGATGTACTACGTCAGCGATCCGAACGCGGTCTGGAATGTTCCCTTCTACCCGGCCGGCTCGGTCGATGGGAAGGTGACGACGGCCGCGGCGGCCGAAGAGATGACAATGTGGGGGATCTTCGGCCGCGCCGACGGTGCTTCATTCGATGCCGCGGAGTTCCTACGCCTGCATCCGCAGTGGAACTGGCAGGAGGGCTATCTGTACAGCCGCCCGTCGCAACCCTGGACGGAATTCCCTGGGGAATAGTCGGCGCGTACGATACCTACCCGGAATTCAGGTCAGCCGGCGGTATTCCGGCAGATCCCACTCGATGACGCACGCGTGGTCGTGATTCAAGCCGGCGTGGCCGGGCTGGGTACAGGCGGCGCAGCGAGCCGAAGTGAAACCAACTGGCGAGGGGAGAGTGGGCGTTGGCATCGGGTACTGACAGGGTCCGCTCCTCGACACTCGAGGCAATCGGCGAAACGCCGCTCGTTCGCCTGCGCCGGCTGGCTCCACCGGGCGGGACCGAGGTGCTCGTCAAGCTGGAGTACTTCAGCCCGACTGGCTCCTACAAGGACCGGATGGCCCTGGCAATGATCGAGGGCGCCGAGCGGCGCGGGGAGCTGCGTCCCGGAATGAGCGTCGTAGAGTTCACCGGCGGCAGCACAGGCTCCTCGCTCGCCTTCGTCTGCGCCGTCAAGGGGTATCCGCTTAAGTTGGTTTCCTCGGATGCCTTCTCTGAAGAGAAGCTGCGAACGATGCGCGCTTTCGGGGCCGAGCTCACCATCGTGCCCAGCCGGGGCGGCACGATCACACCGGACCTTTTCGATCGGATGCGGGAGGTCGTCAAAGAGATCGTGGCTCGAGACGGTGCCTACTGGACTGATCAATTCCACAATTCCGACTCACTCGACGGCTACGCTGGCATCGGCCGCGAACTGCTTGCACAAGCCGGCTCCGAGATCAGCGCCTTCTGCGGCGGCTTCGGGGTGGCAGGGATGCTGGTCGGCGTCTCGCAGGCGCTCAAGGCGGCGGGGAGCGCGACACGGATCGTCGCCCTGGAACCAGCCAGCTCGCCGTTCCTAACGACCGGCGTGGGTGGTCCCCACCGCGTCGAGGGAATCGGCACCGGGATGGTGCCCCCGCTGCTGACCCCGGGCACCTACGACGACGTCTGCGCAATCGACGAGAGCGAAGCGCGGGCAATGGCCCGCCGGCTCGCCCGCGAGGAAGGCATCTTCGCTGGCGTCTCGACCGGCTTGAACGTGGTTGCGGCGCTCCGTCTGGCCGAGGAGCTTGGGCCTGCGCACACAGTTGCGACGGTGGCCGTCGACACAGGATTGAAGTACCTGGCTGGCGACCTCTACGAGGACTCGGGTGCCCCGCAAGGGGGGGCTCATTGATCGCGTGTTGACGCCTCTACTGCACGTTGCTAGGATGCGCCGGCCAACACCAGATTTGTGCAGTCCGCCAGGGAGTGGCTCGCCCTTGTCTGTTGGCTCGTGTCGCGCTGCCCGGTATCGGGAAGCGCTCGCCGTCAGCGACTAGACGGAGGAACGAATAGATGGACCAATTCATAGACCGTCGGTTGGGTCGCCGTTCCATCATCCGCGGCGCGGCCGCGGGCGCAGTCGGGCTCGGCCTCAGTGGAGCGAGTCGCTTTGGGTCGCGAGCCTGGGCGCAGGAGGCCAGCCCGGCCGCCAGTGAATTCGATCCCGAAGCCTGTTACCAGTCTTTCCCCGGCGCAACGACGGTGCAGTACGAGAAGCTGGCTGACCCGCCATACAACATTGCCCTCTCCAATTCCTACATCGGCAACGTCTGGCGCACCCAGATGATCAAGATGGCCAAGGCCTACGCCGAGTCGCCGGATGTTGCGCCCCTCATCAGCGAGTTCCAGGTCAATACCGCCGACCGCGATGACGCCGCCCAAATCGCCGCCATCGAGAACATGATCTCGAACGGCGCCCAGGCGCTGGTGATCCTCGCCCATACGCCGACCGCGCTGGTGCAGACAGTGC
Source organism: Thermomicrobiales bacterium (assembly GCA_036280495.1). GTDB lineage: Bacteria > Chloroflexota > Chloroflexia > Thermomicrobiales > UBA6265 > JACCXM01. Next base: position 2,206 of record DASUQU010000359.1, read on the forward strand.
AGCAGGCTCGTGCCGACGGCATCGTGGTTGTCTCCTTTGACACCACGGTCCAGGCCGATCCACCCGATCCCTCGCTCGATCTCGGCGTGACGGTAAACGAGGACCAGGTCGAGATGGGTCGCCGCTGGGCACAATGGCTCGTCGAGCAGACCGGTGGCGAAGGCAAGATCCTGATGGTCAACGGCGTGCAGGGCACCGGCGTCGACACCGAACGTCGCGAAGGCGCCTACGAGGTCTGGGAGCAGAACCCGGGTATCACCTACGTCGAAGTCGTCGGCGACTGGGATCCTGGCAAGGCGCAGTCGGTGACTGCCACCGCGCTGGCGGCCAATCCGGACTTTGCAGGCGTCTGGTGCCAAGGCGGGACGGACGGCGTCGTGCGCGCCTTCCTCGACGCGGGCGTACCGCTGGTGCCGGTAGCGGGCGAGGCCGAGAACGGCTTCCGCAAGCAAATGCTGGAGTACAAGGACCAGTTCCAGGGTTACTCGATCGGTCAGACACCGGGTCTGGTCGCTGTCTCGATGCGCGCGGCGCTCAGCCTGCTCATGGGTGAGCCGGTGCCGAGTGCCGTCTCCGTGCCGCTGCCGGAGGCCAAGACCGACGAGTTGGTACCAGGGGTCAACGTCTTCCCGGATGCTCCGGACAACTTCTTTACGGCGACCTCGATCCCCGCTTGCGGGGTGAACCTCACGTTCGAGGAGGTCGACGCGCAGCAGGTCTAAGGTTCGCGTGTGGGCCGGGGCGAGCGCCGACCTGGCGTCCCGCTCCCGGCCCCAGCTTTCTGTGCGGCCATCCCATGAGCTCATGCGGCGACACACGAGACGTGTCAGGCTCAGGGACGGTGCCTCTCGGTCGGAGGGAGTGGAGGTTTCCGGGCACCGAGATGCTGCACGTTCGCCTGCGGGCTGAGAGTGACACCGGTTCTTTCGGGACGCACCCTCTTGAAGGCAGGGTGTTGACGTAATCTCCTGGAGAGCATCTTTCGCTCATGCCTCTCCTCAGCGCGACCGGGATTGACAAGCGGTTCGGCGGCGTCGTGGCGCTCGACGGCGCGGATTTCTCGTGCGAGGCGGGCGAGATCCACGCCCTTCTGGGGGAGAACGGTGCCGGCAAGAGCACGATGGTGAAGGTGCTCTGCGGCGTTCATCCTCCGGATGCGGGCGCCATCACCTACGGCGGCGAGCCAATCACCTTCCGCAGCCCCTCCGACGCGGTCGCGGTTGGCATCGCCCCGGTCTTCCAGGAACTCTCACTCGTTCCGGATCTCACAGTCGCCGAGAACCTCTTCATGGGCGAGGAGCCCCGCACGAGACTGGGGCTGGTCGATGGCAAGCGTATGCGACGCGAGGGCGGCGCACTCCTGGTTGGACTGGGGTTCGTCGGGATCGATCCTGGCGCCGTGGTGCGCGATCTCTCCCTCGCTGACCGGCAGTTGATCGAGATCGCCAAGGCCATGCGCCGGCAGCCGAAGGTACTGATCCTCGATGAGGCGACCTCGGCGCTCAATCGTCGCCAAGTGCAGCAGGTCTTTACCGTCGTGCGTCGTCTCAGCGCCGAGGGCGTCGCGGTCGTCTTCATTTCGCACCGCATGGACGAGGTGCGCGATCTCTGCCAACGGGCCACAATCTTCCGTGACGGCATCAATGTTGGCACCGTCGAGGTGGCGAAGGCTCGTGACGACGAGATCGTGCGCATGATGATCGGGCGGACGCTACGCGAGACCTTTCCGCCGCGGACGCAACGACCGGACGTCGAGGTACCGCTGTTGGAGGTGCGCGGGCTCAATTGGGACGATCGCCTGCGCGACATCTCCCTGGTCGTCCACAAGGGGGAGATTCTCGGTCTCTCCGGTCTCGAAGGTCAGGGGCAGGGTGATCTCCTCTTCGCACTGTTTGGGGTCTACGCCGGCGTCCACGGCGACGTCAGTCTCGGCGGCAAGTTGATCCGCCTGGGTGGTCCGCGCAACGCGATGAACGCGGGGCTGGCCCTCGTCCCGGAGGATCGCAAGACACAGGGGCTGATCCTACCTCTCCCGGTCGACGAAAATGTCACCTTACCGACGCTGCCGGCTGTCTCACGCAGCGGCGTCATCTCGCCGGCCGCGGTCCAGGCTGCCACACTGGCGATGCGCGACCGGCTGGCAATCCGCATGGCAAGTCCCGCTGTCCCCGTTCGCTTCCTCAGCGGTGGCAACCAACAGAAGGTCTCCATCGCCAAGTGGCTGCTCACCGATGCCGCCGTATATCTCTTGTACGATCCCACCCGCGGCATCGACGTCGGGGCGAAACAGGAGATCTACGAGTTGATGCGCCGTCTGGCGAGCGAGGGACACGGCATCCTCTTCTTCTCGACCGATCTCGCCGAGATCGTCGGACTCTGCGACCGAGCGCTGGTGATGTACGAGGGTGCCATTGCCCGCGAATTGCGAGGAGCGGCGTTGACGGAGGCAAACCTCGTCAGCGCCGCCGTGGGGTTGGCGGAGCAGGTGTCGGCGTGAGCGGAATCGGAGAGAAGACGGCGATCTAATGGCAACGCTCAGGGTTGGCGGCGCTATGCCGCCAGGGGCCCATCAAGGCCGCACGGTGCGCCCGCGCCCGTTCGTCATGCGCAACGGGCGGTTGCTCTTCGTCTGGGCCATGCTGATTGCCATCGTTGCTGCCTATGTGCTGATCGTGCCGCAATTCCGCCCGCGCGAGCAGCGCACACTGCTCAACTCGGGGCTGACGCTGGCCACCGCGAGCATGGGGCAGACACTCGTCGTCCTCACCGGCGGCATTGACCTCTCGATCGGGCCGATGGTCAGTCTCACGAACAGCATCGCCTCCGAGGTGACCGACAAGGAAGCGCCGACCTCCAGCATGGTCGTGGCCGCCGCGGTCGCCCTCGCGGTTGGCGCCCTTGGTGGGCTGGTCAATGGCGTGCTGGTCGCCTATGGGCGATTGCAGCCGATCATCGTCACCCTCGCCACGGGCTCGATCTGGACTGGCATCGCGCTCTACATCCGGCCCTCGCCGGGGGGATTCATCCCGCTGGAGTTCAGCAATCTCCTCGCCGGCACAGCCTTCGCGGAGCCGGTCTCGCTCCCGTTCGGGCTGACCTGGAGCACGCCGATCCCCAAAGCCGCGTTCGTGGTCGCCGGGTTGGTCATCTTCTGGATCATCTTCCGTCGCAGCCGCCTGGCCACACGGATCTTCGCGGTGGGCAGCAGCGAGGGTGCCGCCTATCTCTCCGGAGTCAACGTCCAGCGAGCCAAGCTCGCCGCCTACACACTGGCAGGATTCGCCGCCGGGTGCGCCGGTCTGATCAACAGCGCCCAGACGGCGACGGGGAACGCGTTGGGCGGGACCATCTTTACGCTCAACTCGATCGCCGCGGTCGTCCTCGGCGGGGCGGCGCTCGCCGGCGGCGCGGGATCGTATCTCGGCACGCTTGCCGGCGCCTACGTGATCGCCATCATCCCCAGCGTGCTCCAGTTCTACGGTGTGAGTAGCTTCTATAAGGACCTGGTGCAAGGCTCGGTCTTGCTCTTCGCCGTGGCGCTTGGCGCCTTCGGACTGCTGCGTGTTCGCAACCGGATGGATCGACTATGAGCCACGGTTCGGAACCGGGTCTCATCGTGCCGGGAGTCGAACCAGACACCCCCGCGGTCGCGCTTGGCAGCCCACCACGGCGGGGCATGACTGGGCTGACTGGCCCTGACTCCTGGCTCTGGCAGAATCGCGCCCTGCTGATCCCGTACGGGCTGATCCTGATCCTCCTCGCGGCCGCGGCGATCCGTGCGCCGGGATTCGTCTCGGGCTCGAACCTGTCGCAGCAGCTCGTCCTCGCCTCCTACCTGGGGGTCATCGCCGGCGGTCAGACGCTCGTGATCCTGACCGGTGGCATCGATCTCTCTATCGCCTGGAACCTCAATCTTTCGGCGATCCTGCTTACCCAGCTCAGCGAGCAGATGCCCGTCTTCTGGGCGGTCGTGATTGCGCTCGGCAGCGCCTGCGCCGTCGGTCTGCTCAACGGGCTGGGTATCGCCTACCTGCGCATCCCTTCGCTGGTGATGACGCTCGGCATGAACGCCGTACTGGCCGGGGTGACGCTCGTCTATACGAACGGCTCGCCGCAGGGCGATGCGCCCCCATTTTCCCGCGACCTCGCGGTCGGCAAGATCGGCGGGATCATCCCCTGGGCCCTGATCTTTTGGGCTCTCTTCAGCGCAGTGGTGATCTTTCTCCTGCGGCGCACCGTCTACGGCAAACGGCTCTACGCCATTGGCAATAACCCGAAGGCGGGTTATCTCTCCGGTGTCCCGGTGCGCTGGGTGCTGGTCTTGACGTACACCCTCTGCGGGCTCTGTGCCGGTCTGGGCGGGATCATGCTCACCGGGTACTCGCAGCAAAGCTACCTCGGGATGGGAGACCTCTACGTTCTACCGGCCATCGCCGCGGTGGTCATTGGTGGTACCTCGATCCTCGGCGGCTCCGGCGGCTACACCGGGACCATCGCCGGGGCCATCACTGTGGTCCTGCTCCAGAACGTGCTCCAGATAGTCGGCATCCAGCCTGCTGGACAGCAGATCCTCTACGGTCTGATCATCCTCCTGATGCTCTTCGTCTACGGCCGCAACGCCCGCGTCCAGGAGTAGGGACGCCCCATCGCTCGCTCAGGCGAGAAGTCGGGCTCGCGTTTGCGCCGTGACCGGAGCTTGAACCCTAATGCGCGCTGTCTTGTTCAGGGGCGCTGTCGCTCGTGTCCGCGGAGGCCGGAGTGTTGCCGGCTTGGGAGAGCATCACCCAGGAGGCAACTGTGCCTGTTACCAGGAACGACCCCTCGATGATCGCTAGACAGCCCAATGCAGCGGGATGGGATCGCCACAGGAGTACCACCACGGCGATCAGCCCAACGTACGGTCCGCTCGTACCCAACAGCAATGCCCAGCCCCGCCACTCGCCCGGGGTGTAGCCCGGTCGTGAATTAGTCGCCGGAGCGTTCAAGCGAAACCAGAGGCGAGCAATCGAGAAGATCGCCGCGAAGGCGGCAATGCCGACTAGTAGTAATGACAGGGCGAGTGAGAACCGGTGTACATGCGGGGCAATGGCTAAACCGGCGACGGCGATGGCGACGAGGAAGGTGCCGAAGGTGAACGCCGCGAAGTCGCGGACGTCGGCCACCTGGCGCTGATGAAAGATGTTGAGGCGCAGGGACACAGCCACGAACAGCAGACCGAGCAGCGTGGCCGCCGCGCCGCCCATGAGGGCGTAGAAGGCGGTCCACTCGTCCAGGGCTTGCGAAAACGCGTCGTCCATCGGCGGTCCCAGCACGCAGCGCCGCACGATTCGCCATTCTGCGGCTCCCTCGCCGATTGAAGCAATACTTGCCACGTGCGCAGCATTTCGATGGCTTCTCCTCGAGGTCGTGGCACTCTGAGATTGGATCGCCGAACTTGCACGTCGAGGATGTGAGGAACGGATGGACACGCACTTTGCGCCCGTGACGTTCGCCGAGATTCGGGAGGTGACGCGCCGGCATCTCGGTGGGCTGCCATCAGCGATCGATTCATTTCTGGAGGACCACATCCTGGTCGCCAACCACTACCGGATCGTCGTCTCGGGCGAGACGGCCGGGTTTGCCTCGATCCATGAGGAGCGTCTAATTACGCAGTTCGCCCTTGCGGAGCCCTACAGGCGGAGTGGCCAGGTGCTATTCGCGGAGCTGCGGCGGATGGAGCAGGTGCGGTCGGCGTTCGTGCCGACCTGTGACGAGTTCTTCCTGGCACACGCGCTCGACGATTATCGGCAGCTCGCCAAGCAGGCGTACTTTTTCGCTACCCCGCTTGGTGGTGGTGTGGCTGTTGCGACGGAACCGTATTCCGTGCGACCGGTGGTGATGGACGATGCCGATGTCGTGCGTCAGGAGTCGGGTGATTTCTTCCAGGATCTGGAGCGGCACATTTCGTCAGGGGAGTTGTTCGTAACTCTGCGCGGCGAGAAGCCGGTGGGATTCGGGGTCCTCGTCCAGAGCACATTGTACGAGGATGTGGCAAGCATCGGAATGTACACGATCGAGCGCTTCCGCCAGACCGGGGTCGGCACGGCGACCATCACGATGCTAATCGCGGAGTGCCGTCGGCGCTCGCTGCGCCCGGTGGCGGGGTGCTGGTACTACAACCACCGCTCGCGACGGACGCTGCAGCGGGCGGGTATGTACTCCTCCACCCGCCTCCTCAAGATCGACTACTGATGCGCTCTAGCTTCGAGCCGGGGTGATCCTGGAATCGAGCGGTCTCAGTCCTGCCTCAATTT
>DASUQU010000360.1:0-2857 GCA_036280495.1 Thermomicrobiales bacterium
GTATGCGATCGCCTGCATGTCGACAAACGGCTGATGGGGTGAGATCAGATCCGGGAATGGGCCTTTGACCGTCCCCTGCGGCGTCTCGACCGTGGCCTCAACACCCGCGAGCTCCATGGGATGGAGGACGCACCAGCCGATGCGGTTTCTGAGGAAATTCTTGCGCGCCACACCATCCATCGTCGCGGTGATGACGCCGTCGGGGGTGCCGGTGATCGATCCCTGCCATTCAAAATCGACGTCGCCGCTGACGTTCTCTGCGACGAATCGCACCGCGAACCCGTCGCCGTCGTCGTCCAGCTCATAGCTGAGAAACCTGGGCTCGATCGTGCCCCAGTTGCGGTCACGGATGGCTGTGTAGAGGCGGAGCACGACGGTGTCGGCGCCCAGCCTCACGTACCGCAGGTCGCCGCCCTCCAGGACCGCCGTCAACGGTCCGGCCCGCAGATCGTGCCGCTGGGGCAGTGGCTCGTTCAGACCATATTGGCTCACAGGCGCCGGGAAGTCGACAGGTTCTGCTTGGTGCTCACCCATGTCACTCAGGTCTCCAGGCTCAGGAAACGCTTCTCGCGGCAACGCTCGGATCAACCACGTCCGCATCACCCAATGCGCGGTCGAGCGTCGCTTGTAGGCGCCCCGCGGCCGAGCGCATATGCGCGTCCATAGCGTCCTCTGCCGCGCGGGCATCCCGCACTCGCACTGCCTCGAAGATGGGGACGTGCTCGGCGTAGGAAATGTCTCGATAGCCCTCCGCGATCACCCGCCCGATCCAGGCTCGTAGCAGCGCCTGAATGCTCGAGAGCACATCGCGCAAGGCCGAGTTCCGCGCCGTCTCGGCCAGCCGCAGGTGAAACTCGACATCCGCATCGACGAAGGCAGTAGTCTGCGCGCCATCGCGCGATTCTTGTTCCATGCGGGCGAGGATGCGCGCCAGATCGGCGAGATCTTCCTCGGTGCGCCGTTGCGCGGCCAACCCGACGATGTCGACTTCGATCTTCTGCCGCGCTTCAATCAGATCGATGGTTCGCTGCTCACCAAGCAGCAGTCCCCACTCCACGACCTGAGGCAAGAGCGGCGAGTCCGGGCGCTTGAGGTAGGTGCCGTCGCCATGGCGCACCTCGATGAGCCCGATCAGCGTCAGCGCCGCGATCGCCTCCCGCACGGCCGAGCGGCCGACTCCAAATGCCTCAGCGAGCTGCCGCTCCGACGGCATGCGGCCACCAGGCTCGACCCCACCCGACAACAGGTAGTCAACCAATCGCCGCGCGACTTCGGCCGCCAGCGGCTCGCGCCGGATCGGCGCCACGTTCGGCAATGGGCCACTCACGATCCGGCTCCCGCCTCGCGCTCGAGGTCCGCCCGCCTGTCGGCGGCCAGTCCGCGATCCCGCCGGTCGCGCAGCGGTCCCGTTGTCTCGGGGGATTCGTCGAGCCACTGCCGCAAGTTCTCGAGCGAGGTCGCCGTCGACAGCGCGGGCCAGAGGAGGTTCGCCACTCGCTCGAATGTGGCCGCGCCGCCGAGCGCCGCTGTCTGAAACGGCCCGGTGTAGCGCCAGCGCCGGGCCAACCCGTCCCGCACGATTTCGTCGACCGTCGCGGGCGAGGCGACACCGTTTTCGACCAACCAGACCGCCTCTCGTAGGAGCGCGAGCTGAAGCCGGTTCCAGGCGAAACCCTTCACGTCGCGATCGATGAGCACCGGTCGCTTGCCAAGTGCCCGCAGCGTAGTTGTCATCTCCGTGACGACAGCCGCGGCCGTTTCATCGCCACGAATGATCTCGACCATCGGCATCAGCAGGGGTGGGTTCCAGTAGTGCACGCCAACCGTCCGCTCCGCGGCCCCAGTTGCGGCGCCGATGGCCGTGATCGGGATCGAGGAGGTGTTGGTAGCGACGACGGCGTCGGGATTTCGGGACACGACCGGTAACAGCGCCGTCTTCTTCTCCACCAGGTCTTCAACAACCGATTCGACGATGACTTGCGCACCGTCGGCGCCGTCGACCTCCCGAGCAATCATTAGGCGCTCGCGCGCCGCGGCGATCTGATCAGGAGTCGCCAGCTCATGCTCCCGCGCGGTGGTAAACCCCCGCTCGATTCGCTCGCGGCCCACGTCTGGGCGACGCGCCAGCACCACGACTTCATGCCCACCAAGCGCGTACTCGCACGCAATCTGCGATCCCATCAATCCCGGACCGAGGAGGATGATTTTCATCTGCCGGTCCTCCTCTTAGCCGCGGATTGCGCCGAGCGTCAGGCCGCGCACGAAATGGCGCTGCACCAGTAGCGCCAGCGCAAACACGGGCACCATGGCGACCACGGCGAGCGCGGAGGCCTGCCCCCAGTTTGAGCCCAGTGACCCCGAGAAACCGGCGACGGCCACCGGCAGGGTCACCGCCTTGGTGCGCGTGAAGACGACCGCGAAGAGGAACTCCATCCAACTGAAGATGAAGGCAAACGTCCCGGTGGCGATCAGCCCCGGCACCGCCAGCGGTAGCGTGATGCGCCGGAACGCCCCGAACCGCGTCGAGCCATCGACGAGGGCGCTCTCTTCGATCTCGGCTGGGACGGCCTCGAAATACGAGCGCATCATCCAGATGACGAACGGGAGGTTGAAGACGGTGTAGAGCGCGATCAACGCGGCGTGAGAGTCAAGCCCTAGCGCCGGATTGATGCTCCCCAGTTCCCGCAGCAACAGGAAGAAGGGAACGACAAGCACGACGGGAGGCATCAATCGCTGCGATAGCAGCCAGAACGCGAAATGGCGACCGCCGGTGTTCAAGCGAGCCAGACTGTAGGCGGCAAGGCTGCCGACGAGCATCGAGAGAAACGTCGCCCCAGTGGCAATGATCACGCTGTTC
>DASUQU010000361.1:0-3808 GCA_036280495.1 Thermomicrobiales bacterium
GGACTGGCGCTGGCCGCGGCCGGCATGCTGCCGCGATACACGGTCAACGCGGAGACGAATCTCGCCGGCGGGAACTACGCCGCGCTCGGCGATGCCGGAGTGCTCAACCCACCCTGGACGCTGGACTATCTGCTCGCCCAGACGGTGGGGGTGGGCAGCGACTATCACTTCCGGGCGGCGTCGCTGGGTGGCGCGGTCGTGATCCTCTCCCTGTTGGCATTACCGATGGCGAAGCAGCGATTTGCCGCTCCCTTCTTCGCCCTGCTGACCCTTGTGGCCATGATCCTGACCCTCGATACGACACCGCTGCACCAGCTCTTCTACCTGATCCCACGCTTTCGGGAGTTCCACGACCACGACGCGTGGCGGACCATGGCCCTGGCCGCCATCGGTCCCGCCATGCTCAGCGGCGCGGCGATCGAATCTCTCCCGCGCTGGCGCGGCCGCCGCAATCTGTTGCCGATCGTCTTCGTGCCGCTCCTCTTCGTGGTGATCGTGGCCATCATCCTCTGGCAGGCGGGGCGAACGATTGGCTGGCAGCCGCTCGTCGCCGCTACGCTGACGACAGGGCTGATCGCCTATGCCGTCGCGCTCCCCAACCGAGGCTCACCTGCCGCGTCCGCGGGGAGGCTGAGGCAGCGCGAAAAGGTCGTGTCATCCCGAGGAACGAGGGATCTCGCCACAACATCGGGCATAGATGTGGAACGACGAGATGCTTCGCTGGCGCCCGGCATGACCCGATCGGAGCCCCACGCTGCAACCAGTCTCGCCCCGATCCTGATCCTCGCGGTCGCCTTCGTGTTCCCCACTGGTCTGGAGCTGACTGGATCGTGGCTGGGCTGGCCGCCGCATCAGAGATGGGAGCGACTTTGGCGACCCAAGCCCGCGGAGGAAGCCGCGCTCGTCCACGATGTCAGCCCCATCGATCCCGGCGGCGCCGGCGCGTTCCTCCAGACACGGATGGAGTCCGTCGGCCCATTCCGCTACGCCGGCTACGGCGGATATGGGTACCCGGGTGATGAGGCGGGCCAGGAGAGCTACATGGGGAGGCGCTTCGAGCCGGCCATCAGCGCGTTGCTGGTCAACGGGCGTCCCATCTATCTCGGTCTCTACGACATCCAGGGGTACAACCCGCTCCATCTTGCGCGTTATGACGAGTTCATGACCGCCCTCAACGACGCGCCGCAGGACTACCACACCGCCTTTCTCCTCCCCTCAGGTCTGCGCTCGCCGCTGCTCGATCTCCTCGGCGTCCGCTACATCGTGCAAGACGCCGGGTTGTCACCCACTCGGCGTGACATCCGGGCCCTGAGGGACGAAACACGGGCGGTCTTCAGCACGCCACGAGTGATCGTCCGCGAGCGCGACTCGGCGCCGGTTCACGCCTGGATCGTGCACGACGTGCGACCCGTGACCCGCGGCGAGGCCCTTCCTCTCCTGACCAGTGGTGCGGTCGATCCCTATCAGACCGCGCTCGTCGAGGGCGCTCCTCCCGTCACCTCCGCGCCGGACGACCCGGCGGCAGAGTCGGCGCGAGTCACCGCCTACGAACCGGACCTGGTGTCCATCGCGACCCGAGCCGCGGCACCCGGGTTGCTCGTCGTCAGCGAGAGCTACGAATCGGGCTGGCGAGCCTATGTCGACGGTGACGAGGTCGAGATCCTGCCCACCCATCACGCGCTGCGGGGTATACCGATTCCCGAGGGTGAGCATAGCGTCGAGATGCATTACGATCCGCTCTCGCTGCGACTCGGACTCAGGATCAGTGCCATAGCGACAGCGGCGATGGTGGTGACGTTCATCGCTGCCGGATGGTCAAGGCTGAGTGGGCGATACCGCCGGGTGAGATGAAGCAGGTTTCCCCATCCGTCGGATGACGTGAGCAACTCTGCTCGAGGAGAACGTAGTGCCGCCGTTCGAGCGATCGGAATACCTGGAGCGAATCGCCAGTCTGAAGCACCGCGTGGACGCGGTCGGAATCGACGTCCTGCTCCTCAGTGATCCCTGCAATATGAACTACCTCACTGGTTACGACGCGACCTCCTACTACGTCCACCAGATGGTCGCGCTCACCCTCGATGCCGAAGAGCCGCTCTGGATCGGACGCCAGATGGACGTCGCCTGTGCGCGCTTCACAACGTTCCTCCAGCCAGACAACATAATCGGCTATCCGGAGAGCTACATCGGCGTCCCGGACCGGCACCCCATGGAGTTCGTAGCATCGGAGTTGAAGGAGCGGGGCTGGAATCGCAGTCGAATTGGGGTCGAGATGGACGCCCATTTCTTCACCGCGCGCTGCGACCAGGAGCTCCGCGCTCATCTGCCCGAGGCCGATTTCGTCGACGCCAGTCTGATGGTGAACTGGGCGCGCATCGTGAAATCACCGCGAGAGATCGCGTACATGCGCCAGGCCGGGATCATCGCCGAGCAGGCGATGAACGTCGCCATCGAGAAGATCGAGGTCGGCGTCCGCCAGTGCGACGTAGCGGCGGCAATCTACGCGGCGACGGTCGGCGGCACGGCGGAGTTCGGTGGCGACATGCCCGAGGCGCCGTGGATGCCGAGTGGCGAGCGGACCTCGGCTCCCCACCTCACTTGGACTGACGAGCGCTACAAGCCCGGTGAAGCGACGAACGTCGAGCTAAGTGGCGTCCGGCATCGTTACACCGCCGCGCTGGCGCGCACCGTCATTCTGGGCGCTCCCGCACCGAAGCTGCAGGCGATGGTCCCGGTCGCGATCGACGGTCTCAACACGGCGTTGGACCGGGCGCGGCCCGGCGTCACCTGCCACGACGTGGAGGCCGCGTGGCGTGCGGTCGCTTCCGCCAATGGGATCGAGAAGTCGTCCCGCATCGGCTATTCGATCGGTATCGGCTACCCCGGCCCGAGCTGGAACGAGCGCACGGCGAGCCTGCAACCCGGTGACACCACCATCCTCGAACCAAACATGACCTTCCACATGATCATCGGTCTCTGGATGGACGACTGGGGGTTCGAGCTGAGCGAGACCTTCCGCGTGACCGACGATGGAGCACCGGAGGTGTTTTCGCAGGTTCCGAGGGAAGTGTTTGTGAAGGAGTAGCTGGAGGTCGAGTTACATCGACCCGAGAGACTGGAAGCGATGAAACGCCTCATCCCACCCTTTCCTCGCCCTCGGCTCGAAGGTACGGACGGGGAATGACTCTCGCACCAGGACGCGTCCTTCGCGGACGCCGGCGATCCGGCCGGACGCCATGAGCTGTCCGAGGAGATTGCCGATCGCGGTCGCTTCGGTCGGGCCGCTCCAGACCGGGCGGCCGATCGCCTCGGCGGTGAACTGGAGCAGGGTATCGTTCCGGGTGCCTCCGCCGACCACGTGCAGACCAGGGAAGCGATAGCCGGTCAGCGCCTCAACTCGCTCCAGCGCCTGGCGATAGGCGAGGGCCAGACTCTCCAGCACACAGCGCGTCACGCTTCCCGGGGAGTCCGGAGGTGTCTGTCCGGTTGCCATACAGAAGGCGGCAATCGCGTCAGGCATGTCGACCGGGTTCAGAAACGAGGGGTCGTTGGGATCGATCGTGGCCCGGAACGCGGGCGCCTCGAGCGTCGCCGCCGCCATCGCCTCATACCCCGGCCAGCGGCCCTGTCGCTCCCAGGCACGCCGGCAACCTTCCACCAACCAGAGCCCCGTGATGTTTCGCAGCAGCCGGTAGGTGCCCCCGATCCCAACTTCGTTGGCGAAGTTCCAGGCCAGCGCCCGCTCGTCGACGATCGGTCGCTCCAGCTCCGTCCCGAGTAATGACCAGGTGCCGCTGCTGAGGAAGGCGAA
>DASUQU010000362.1:0-2470 GCA_036280495.1 Thermomicrobiales bacterium
GGCGACCAACAGGCCGCACTCTTCGGGCAGACCTGCTTCGCCCCGGGAGAGGCGAAGAACACGTATGGGACCGGCTCGTTTCTCCTTTTGAATACCGGAGAGGAGCTCAAGCGTTCGACCAATCGCCTGTTGTCGACAATCGCCTGGAAGATTGACCACCGGGTTGACTACGCGCTGGAGGGTTCGGTCTTCATCAGCGGTGCGGCTGTGGAATGGCTGCGGGACGGCCTGGGTGTCATTGATTCGGTTCAAGATGTGGAACCCCTCGCCTCCTCGGTCGACGATGCCGGCGGGGTGACGGTCGTTCCGGCGCTTGCGGGGCTCGGCGCTCCACATTGGGATGCGGCGGCTCGGGGAACAATCCTGGGCCTCACCCGTGGTTCGACGGCGGCCCACATAGCCAGGGCCACGCTCGAGGCCATCGCATTTCAGACCCGCGATGTTATCGACGCCATGACCGCTGACTCAGGGATTCGGTTGACGAGCCTGCGCGTCGATGGTGGCGCCGCTCGCAACGATCTTCTGATGCAGATCCAGGCCGATGTGCTCGGCGTCCCAGTAATCCGGCCCCGGAATGTCGAGACGACGGCCGTCGGCGCCGCGTTTCTCGCGGGACTCGGCCGCGGCCTTTGGCCCAACCAGACCAGTTTGATGGAGCTGTGGAATGTCGAGCGGGTCTTCGAACCCGAAATTGGCGACGCTGAGCGCGAGAGCAGATATGCGACCTGGCGACTCGCCGTAGACCGGTCTCGCGGCTGGGCCGTCTAGCACTCGTCCGACTCACGGACGGTTCGCAAGGTCCGAATCATCAGACTGTTGGATCTCGTGAACGGTCACTGGCGGGGCGCCAACGGACCCTTCGGAAACGTTGCCATTATTTCTGAGGGCTCGTCGCCTCGCCGGAATATCGGCCTCGCGCAGCAATTCGGCAGCCTGCCGAGTGAACTGATCCAGTTGCGACCGGGTTGGCTTCAATCCCGTACGGTAATAAAACTCGGCGGCGCGACCAACCGCCAGCGTCCCGGCATAGGCAATCGCCACCTTGGGAATCGTCCCCGCCGCGACGGGCAACCATGTGGCCGCCTGGCGGGCCGCAGTCCTCCAGAGCAGGCCAGCGCCGACAACCGGCAGCACGTCCAGTAGGATCCCTCGCAGGTCGTGCAGGTCGCGACCGAAAACGGCGGCCAGTTTGTAGAGCATCATCACCTGATTCTTGCTCAGTACAATGAAGTCCGCCCCGGCGGCGGCTATGTTTCCGATAATCGGCAAGATCGCTGGCAGGTTCGACACCAGAGAAAACTGGGCGTTGGCGGCCGCGGTTTCGTCGATGACCTGCTTCGCGGCGGCGGGTCGAAAGACCGGAAGCGCGCGACCGAACGCTGGTGCCCGCTCCGCGTTTCGCTTCAGGATCTCGGCTCGTAGCCGGTGGACAGCATTGAAGTCCCCGGGTGTGGAGCCCTCAAAGCGAACGATCGGCACCGGAGGCGATTTAAACCGGAGCGCCTCGGCCACGCGCGATCCCGCGCCCGTCCTCTCCGGGTCCCAAACGATGGCGGCGTCGACTTGCCCGACAGGCTCGATTGACTCATCGACCGCCCGCACGACCGTCCCGGAATCGCCCTCCGGGCCGGTCACTTCTAAACCAAGGCGACGCCCTACTTCGGCGGTGGGCGCGACGATGAGTAGGCGAGGCAGGGTCTCTGCTTGCTCCCGAATCTCATCGAGGCTGACCTCACGCAGGACACCGACCATGGTGCGCATCGAGTCAAGAGCGCCAAATCCCTGCACCATGCTTCCTCCGAATACCTCAACCGAGCGAATCTTCGTGGACTGCCACGCGATTGTGGGGAAGAGTCTAGCGGCTTTACCGCATCCAGTCCGGGTCTTGGGTTCGTCAGTCGAGCGGAATCGCTCGTAAACGTGTTCCGGGCTGTACCCGCTCCATCGCCTCTGGCACGATCATCAAGGCGTCGGCGGCGGCAAGCGAGCTGAGCACCCCGGCTCCTTGCTCTCCCGCGATCCGTGCTACTTTCGGGCCTCGATTGACTGGCTCTAGCCGGACCCGCACGTAGTGCCGTCGCTGACCGCGATTGTCGATCGCGTCCGCAGATACAACCTCAACCACCTGCGGCTCGATCGCCTGATGGCCGAGCATCTTGCGGATCGCCGGTCGGCCGAAGACGATGAAGCTCACTGCCGCCGCCACCGGATTACCTGGCAGGCCCAGGAGTGGGGTGGTCCCGATGTGGCCGAATGCCAGCGGTTTGCCCGGTTTCATTCGGACCTGCCAGATCGCGACCTCGCCTTCGGACTCGAGCACGTCTTTCACAAGGTCGTAATCGCCGAGTGATACCCCGCCGGACGTAACGATGAGGTCGACGCCCATGGCCTCGTCCAACCGGCCGGTCAAGTCCGCGACCGAGTCGCGCGCGATTCCAAGCATACGGACGTCCGCGCCCCAGGAGCGAGC
>DASUQU010000363.1:0-2407 GCA_036280495.1 Thermomicrobiales bacterium
CAGCGCGACCGGCGCTACGGTGGCTGAATGGCTTCCCTGACGCGGAACGTGTGGTGGGGCGTCCTCGCCGGAGCAGCCGGCACCACAGCACTCAACGCAGTGACCTACCTGGACATGGCCGTACGAGGCCGCCCCGCGAGCTCCACGCCGCAACAGACGATCGAGCGCGCGGCTGCCCTGGTGGGCGTCTCACTCCCTCGCGACAAGCGGACGAAGGATGCCCTCGAGTCCGGTCTCGGGGCGCTGCTCGGCGCGCTCGCCGGGGTCGGCGCTGGCGCGGCACTCGGCGCCGTGCGTGGGCTCACGGGTCGGCCACGGAACAAGACCGGGACGATCGCGACCGCTTGGGCCATGGCGATGGTGGTCGGGAACGGGCCCATGACCGTGCTCGGAGTGACTGACCCCCGACAATGGACGTCGGCGGACTGGGCAGCCGACATCGTGCCGCACGTGGCCTATGCGGTCGCCGCCGGGGTGACCCTGGAAGCGCTGGCCGACTGACTGGCGGCTACCCGACTGGCCATCATGGTCTGGTGGTCACCTCGCTATCGCCGCGCGTCGCCGCAGCGCTCCGAGAGACAGCCTTCACCTACTCGGAGGTCGGAGCGACCGCCGACAGCCCCCCAGCCGGTTACCGCACATTCACGCGCACCCGCACCCTCTCCGATGCCGAGTTCGACCACGCTGGCGGGCTACTCATGGCTTGGCAAGCTCACGAACGCGCCGGTCTGCGGGTCGCAGCATCGTCGAAGCGCGCCGAGGCGGGGGCCGTCGTTCTCATGCGTCTCGGCATTGGACGGGTTTCGATTCGCATACCGTGCCGCGTCGTCTACGTGATCGATGAGCCGAACCGAATGGGATTCGCTTACGGCACGTTGCCTGGGCACCCTGTAGCCGGCGAAGAACTGTTCCTCGTGCAGCGCAAGGGCGACGGCCGGGTGACCTTCACCGTGAGCGCATTCTCCAGACCCGCGACCACGCTCACGCGCGTCGCCGGGCCCGTGACCCGATGGGCGCAGTCGCAGATGATGGACCGCTATCCGCGCGCGCTGAACCGTCCCTAGACGGGGACGCGGACATGCACGGGGCGCGATCCTCACAGTCATACCGTCGCATCAGTTGTGTCAATCCGGAGCCGCCGGCGACCGAGAGTACGTCGACACGCGAGGACTAGCGTCCAGGCCAAGTGGCCTCGCCGTGCTCGGCGGTCCGCGGCTGAGGCGTGGTCGCCAGATCGCCGGAGGACGCCATGACGAGCACGACACTTCTTCCCTTCCAGCCCGAGGCGATGACACCCGCCCAGCTCGCGGCCGTCTCCTACTTGGCCCGCTACACCGGGCACACCCACACCCTGTACGCCTATCAACTGCGTCGCTGGTTCGGCTGGTGCGAGACCAACGCCCTGGACCCGCTGGTGGGGGTACAGCGCGCGCACCTCGAGCTCTACATCCGCCACCTCGGCGACAGCGGACTGCGGGTCTCGTCGGTCAACACCATGATGCACGGCGTCCGTGGCTTTTTCCGGTTCGCCCACATCGACGGATTGATCGGCGCCGACCCCGCCGTCTACGCCCGGCTGCCCAAGATCCACTCCGATGAGTCGCGCACCCAGGGTTTGGACCGGCTCGAGCTGATCCGATTCCTCCAGGTCGCCCAGACCCTGACCGTGCACCACGGCGCCCTAGCCTATCTACTGGGCATCAACGCCCTGCGCGCCTCCGAAGCCGCCGCCGTCCGGCGAGGACTACCAGGAAACGCTCCGCGGCCACCGGGTCCTGCACCTGATAGGCAAAGGCATCAAGCCCGCCACCATGCCGATAACCGTCCCGGTGCTCCGCGTCCTGGAAGCCTGCCGCGGAGAACGAACCAACGGACCCTTGGTACTGCGCCCCGCTTCGGGAAAGCCGATCGACCGCCGCGACGTCTACCGGATGGTCTTGCGGGTCGCAAAGGCCGCCGGCATCCCTCGGCATATCAGTCCTCAATCGCTGCGGCACGCTGCGATCACGAACGCACTCGATGCCGGTGTGCCGCTGCGCGACGCCCAGATCCTGGCCGGCACGCCGACCCACGCACCACCGAGCACTACGACCGTGCGCGAGGCAACCTCGACCGCGACGGCGTCCACTTCCTCACCGCCTACGTCGCCGCCTCTGACCTGCCTCCATCCCACCCGGGTTGACGCGTTGACGCGATCGGAGGCGGCGCGACGAGCTCATTCCTTCGGCATGATGATCCACAGCACGATGTAGGCAATCTCGCCGGCACCGAAGAGCCCGAAGAGCACGAACGCCAACCGGACCAACCCGGTTGAGATCCCGAAGCGGTTGGCCAGACCGGCACAGACGCCAGCGAGCATTCTGCCGTTGTTGGGACGCACGAGCGTTGAAGTAGCCATGTACGACGG
>DASUQU010000364.1:0-2629 GCA_036280495.1 Thermomicrobiales bacterium
GTGCGCGAATCCCTGCGCACGGGAAGCCGCGTCGAGGTCCGAGCGTGAACGAGCCTCGGGATAGGTCGAGGGCACATGAGGCAAGCATGAGCACAGGTATCGCGCTTCAGTTGTACACGCTCCGCGAGCAGGCAAGCGAAGACTTCGTGGGCATGCTGAAAGGTGTCGCGGAGGCGGGCTTCGGCGCCGTCGAGTTCGCGGGCTACGGAGGGTTAGAGCCTTCGGCGTTGCGGACCATCATCGACGACCTGGGACTGCGGGCGATCAGTTCGCATGTCCCGTTCCAACGCATGGAGACCGAGCCTGAAACTGTACTCGAAGAGCTACGTGTTCTGGCCTGCGAGTACGCCGTCGTCCCGGGAATCCCAAAGGAGATGCGCGGGATCGAGTCGGCGCCATATCTCATTGAGCGCTTCAACCAATGGGGGGCGGCAAGCAAGACGGCTGGTTTGCGCTTCGGCTACCACAACCACGGCTGGGAGCTAGAGTCGGTGGACGGTTCGACCATGCTCGACCGATTGATCTCGGGGACCAATGCCGCACTGGTCGATTTTCAGATCGACATCTATTGGGCTCTGGTTGGCAGCGCTGACCCGGTAGCGCTGATCCGACAGCTTGCCGGACGGGTGCCGACGCTGCATGCCAAAGAGCTGGCGGCGGGAGCTGATCAGAAGGACACAACGATCGGCGATGGCGTAACGCCCTGGCACGAGTTGATGGCAGTGGCGAAGGCGGCCGGCACCGAATGGTTCATTGTCGAACAGGAGGACGACCCAGCAAACGCCCATCGGGACATTCGACGGAGTCTCGCTAACCTGCAGCGGCTCATAGCACAGACGGAAGTCACCTCAGCACGTTAGTCGCATGGTCGGGGACCACAGTGCGGTTAGCTTTCAAGATCTTGCGAAGTAGCCAAAGCGATCAGTCGGGGGATTGACCTCTCACCCTCGAGTCGAGGCGCCTTCTTGGCGTGAGCCTGCGGACCTAACCCAATGTGCTGTTGCTCTCGTTCAGACTGCGTCTCCCGGTGGCCCCCATGCATCGCGCAGTGACTTGAGCCGACTGAGTCCTGGCCACTTGGCTTACCGCACCTTCAGGTTTATCGCTTTCCGCACGAGTATCCAGCGCGCGGCTACAGCATCTCCGCGAGGGCACGCCCTAGGATGTAGCAGACGGCGATCACGGTCATGAGTACGACCAGGCTCTTCGTCTCCGACCACGAGTCCATGGTGCTGGCTCCTTCTCGATCCTGGGTCCGTGCATTCGAGCGCTGGGCCGATCAGCCACGAGCGCTGCGTGCCCGCCAACCCCGTTCGTCGTCATGTCGCATCGGGATCACGGCGGCGGGGACGGGCTCCGGGCGGCTCGGCTCGTAGCCTCCTGGCTCCCAACCCGGCCGCCGGCTCTGGCTGAGATCGACGCCGATGACCTGGCCGGTCGCCGGTTGCATGCGCGCCACCTCGTCCCGCGTCAGCTGCGCCCAGACGCGCTCGCCGTCCGGCAGCGCCAGCTCGATCCGGTTGTCAAAACCGAGGGTCACGACCCGCTCGATCGTGGCTGGTAGACAGCCCGCCTGACCGAGATCACAGATGACGACCTCGTGGGGGCGGATATAGGCATCGCCGATGCGATTGACGCGGCCGACGAAGCTCATCACGAACTCGGTGGCCGGATGCTCGTAGAGCTCGGCCGGCGTCCCGACCTGCTCGATGCGGCCGTGGTTCATGACCACGATGCGGGAGGCAACCTCCATCGCCTCCTCCTGGTCGTGCGTCACCAGCACCGTCGTGACGTGGACCTCGTCGTGGAGGCGGCGCAGCCAGTCGCGCAGCTCCTCGCGCACACGCGCATCCAGTGCCCCGAACGGCTCGTCGAGCAGCAGTACCCGCGGTTCGACCGCCAGCGCCCGCGCCAGGGCCATGCGTTGCCGCTGCCCCCCGGAGAGCTGGGCCGGGTAGCGATCGGCGAAGCCGTCCAGTTGCACCAGATGGAGCAGCTCGTCGACGCGCTGGCGGATCTCGGCCTTGGGCCGCTTGCGGATGCGTAACCCGAAGCCGACGTTGTCCCGAACCGTCATGTGCTTGAAGGCGGCGTAGTGCTGGAAGACGAAGCCGACGTTGCGCCGCTGGGGCGGCAGCCCCGTCGCCACCTGGTCGCCGATGACGACCTCGCCGCCGTCCGGCTCTTCCAGGCCGGCGATGACGCGCAGCAGCGTCGACTTGCCGCTGCCGCTCGGTCCCAGCAGTGCCGTCAGCGAGCCGTCCGGCACCTCCACCGAGACGTTGTCCAGCGCGGTGAACGCTCCGTACTGCTTCCGCAGGTTGCGGACTGCAATGCCCATCAGATTCCTTCCTGCGGCTTGAGCCGCTGCATCAGGAGCAATACCAGCAACGCAATCAATGCCAGCACCAACGAGGCGGTGTAGGCCCCCGTCAAGTCGAAGGCGAGGAAGCGTTCCTCGACGTGGACGGTCATCGTCTCGGTGCGACCGGAGAGCTTGCCCGAGACGATGGCGACCGCGCCGTATTCGCCAAGGGCGCGGGCTGTCGTCAGTACCACGCCGAAGCCGACCCCGACGCGAATGGCGGGTAGCGTGATCATGCGGAAGATCTGCCAGTGAGAGGCGCCC
>DASUQU010000365.1:0-3406 GCA_036280495.1 Thermomicrobiales bacterium
TACGTTGCCTCTCCAACTGTGGGCGATGTTGACCGTGCAGATCATCGAGCCGGATCTCTACGCATTGGGCACGCTGACGACGCTCGTCACCTTTGTCATCGTCGGCGCCCTCTTCATCCCGACGATCCTCAGCCAGATTCGTCGCTTTTCGCGGCGCCGGGCGGAGTAAGTGCGACAGGCTGGCCGAGATCGGTCGGCTGCGATGCGATCACGTAGCGCTTCTGGACTCCGGTTGCAAAAGATCGCCTGAGAGCGAACGTGCATACGTGAGAAGCAGAACATGCCGCTGTTTGGATGCGGTCAGGCCGATATCACACCGAAACCGGGGCTGCCGATGGTCGGCATGCCTGGCTCGCCGCGCGGCGAAGGGGTGCAGTGGCCGCTACGGAGCCTGGTATTCCTGATTGACGACGGAGATCGCCGGGGCGCGGTCGTCTGCCTCGATCTCATGGCGCTGGTGTCCGAACACGTCGCTGAGCTGCGGGAGAGGCTGGCGATCCCGGGTGAGATCGCCCCCGAAAATATTCTCATCGGCTGCAGCCATACCCACCGGGCGCCGTTCACAGAGACGGGCTGGGGCGCCGCGGCGGAGCCGACCCGCACCTATCTCGATCTGGTGTTCGCGCGGACCACGCAGGCGATGGTCGAGGCCGTCGCGTGTCTGCAACCGGCAGAGCTCAGCGTGGGCAAGGTTCTGGCTCCGGGCTGGGCGTTCAACCGGCGACCAATCTACGCCGGAGGTCAAGTCGGCACGCACGGCCAGACCTGGCGCGATGGGTTCATCGGTATGGAAGGGACCGCCGACGAGGAGCTCGGGGTGCTGCTCGCGCGCGGGCTGGATGGCTCGGTGCTGGGCGGGCTGGTCGACTTTGCGTGTCACCCGACCGCGATGGCGCATGATCCGGTCTACTCGGCCGACTACCCCGGCGTGCTGACAGAGGAGCTGGAGTCCCGGCACGGCGGCGTCTTTGGCTTCCTCATCGGCGCCGCCGGCGACACCTCGACCCCTGACCCAACCTCGCACAACCCCGAAAGCGGCTTCGGGCGGGAACACACTCTGGCTATGGGCCGCGCCCTTGCGAACAGGGCGGACGAGGCAATCCGGGCGGGATGTCAACTCGCCGTCGATCGTATCGACGTGGCCAGCACGCGACTACGCATTCCGCAACGCCGCCCGACGACGGAGCAGGTGGAACTGGCGCGCTGGTACCTCGAGGAGCGACCGGCGGACCTCGAAGAGCTGGAGTTCACACGCCGCATCTACGGTCATGACTACACCTTCAACGACGGCAAGCAGCTGGGCAACGAACGCCATGCTCAGGAGCTGCTGAACATGTGGCAGTGGCAGCGGGGAAAGTCGGAGGCCGAACTCGTCGAAGAGATCGAAATCCAGGTCATCACCCTCGGTGACGTCGCGATAGTAGCCTTCCCGGTCGAGCTCTTCAGCGACTTCGGACGGCGGGTCAAGGCGGAATCACCCTTCCCCGACACGTTCATCGCCACCCTGGCCAACGGCTGGCACGGCTATGCGCCGACGCTGGAGGCGTTTGCCCGCGGCGGCTACGAACCGCGCTTCGCCTATCCCAGCCGGCTCGCGCCGGAGGCAGGAGAACGCATGACCGAGGCCGCTCTCGAGCTGTTGCGACGCCTAGCCGCGTCGGGGCATGGTTTCCCCTTGGGCACGGCGGCAGCGCCAGACTCGCCGTAGAGGGAGCGCATCGCGCTGGAAGGCTGACTCCAGCATCATGCCGCTCTCCAGGCGAACTTCTGCTCCGCCAGTCGCGCGATATGACGGCCGATAGGGATAGAGGAGGTCGCCGCGGGTGACGGAGCGTTCAGCACATGGATCGTCCGCTCCGTCTCCCCGATCAGGAAATCGTGGACCATCGTCCCGTCCGCCAGCACAGCCTGGGCCCGGACACCGGAGCGATAGGGCAAGAGATACGACAGCTCCAGCTCCGGGCAGTAGCGCCGGCAGAGCGCCAGGTACCGTGACTTCAGCAACGAGTTCGCCATCTCCAGCACGCCGGACTTCAGATTCGCCTGGATGACCCGGCGAAAGCCGCGAAATGAGGCCATCTCACGCAGGTCGCGCAGACTGACAGTGCCAAACTCGTAACCCTCTCGCGCGAAGGCGAGGACCGCATTCGGTCCGACGGTGACGTAGCCACCGATCATGCGGGTCAAGTGGACGCCGAGGAATGGCAGCTCCGGGTCGGGGATGGGGTAGATCAGATGGCTGACGATGCTGTCCTTGTCGGATCTCAACCGGTAGTACTCTCCACGGAAGGGCACGATCCGAAAATCGACATTAACGCCGCACAACCGCGCGATCCGGTCCGCCTGGAGTCCGGCCGCGGCGATGACGTGGCGAGCCCGGATGCGATCTTTCCCCACGTCGAGGGTCACGCCCGAGGGCGCCTCCTCGATGTGGGTCACCTCGCTCGAGGTGAGAATCGCCCCGCCGCGCTCGGCGACGACGCCGGCCATGGCTTTTGCGACCTGTGCGTAATCGACGATCCCGGTGGTCTTGACGAAGAGCCCGGCCAGCCCGCGAATGCGCGGTTCGCGCCGGACGACCTCCGCCTTGTCCAGGCGCTCGACATCGATGCTATTGGCGCGGGCACGCTCGTAGAGCGCATCCATGCGAGGTAGCTCCGCGGGCTCGGTGGCCACCAACAGCTTGCCGCATTGTTCGTAGGCGATGCCCCGCTCGCGACAGAACTGGATCGTCGCTTCGACCCCCTCGTGGCAGAACTGAGCCTTGAGACTTCCCGGCTGGTAATAGACACCGGCGTGGATGACCCCGCTGTTGCGCCCGGTCTGGTGGCGCGCCAGTGCGGGCTCCTTTTCCACCACGGCGACGGAGATCCCAGGGAACCGCTCCGTCATCTGCATCGCCGTCGATAGCCCGACGATACCCCCGCCGATCACCGCCAGATCGAAATTAGCCATTCACCCACCACGGTCGACACCCGACAGCGCCTGTGAGCCGCTAATGTAGGCGGTAGCGATCGATGAGAACAGGCGTCGCTATCCCGTTACGCCAGGTACCTGCAAACTTTGTTGCGGCAGAAATGGCGCGAGCCACAGCAGTGCTCGTCGCGCTGGCAGCTTCCGCCTGCGTAGCGACAGCAATTGAGGGCGCCGTCATAGCGGAAGCCATTGTCGGCGCAGTAGACGGCTTGCCGGGACGATCGGCTCCTGACGCGCCGTATCAGGACGGCGTGATGGAGACACTGACTCGTGTGACGGCAGGCGCCACCAAGTGGTGTCCTTGCATGATGCGCCGAAGTCCCCGCTTCTCGCATCACTGTAAGCAGGGCGGCAACCGTGGCAGTCAAACCGCGGAGCGCCCCACGTCGCGAGGCACGCTCCGACAACGCCCGGACCACGACGTCAAATC
>DASUQU010000366.1:0-8007 GCA_036280495.1 Thermomicrobiales bacterium
CTCGGCGCAGTTGACCGCGGCGTGGGGCGCGTCGTCTTCGCCGACGGCCGCATCGCCAGCCCCATCCGGGCCGCTCTCGAAGGACAGGGAACGACTGTGCGCCGTACGGCTGGCGAGGCACCCTCTGATGCCCAGCCTGTCGTAAAGAACCCTGACTCAAACCCCTATGCAGTCGGGTCGGGCCTGGGTTCCTCATCCAGGGTCTAGGAACGTACTCCCTTCTGCCCTCGGAGCGGGGGGAAGGGTTGGGGATGAGGGGTTCTGCGCGACTGTTGGACGCAACCTCGACACAGGAGCAAGGCACGACATGACCATCGGGACGCTCGATCTAGCCCAGATCCAACAACTGGAAAACGAGCACCAGCCTCCCCTCTATGCAAAACGCGAGATCGCTCTCGTCCGTGGCGAGGGGGCATATCTCTTTGACTCGGAAGGTCGACGGTATCTCGACGCCATGAGCAACTATGGCGTGGCGATCCTCGGTCACGCCGATCGCGAGTACGCCACGGCTCTCAGCGAGCAGCTGCAGACCCTTGCCACCGGGCACCAGAGCTTTTATAGCGACGTTCGCGCCGAGCTCCTGGGCGAGATCGCGGAGATCGCACCGGCCGGTTTGACGCGTTACTTCCTCTCGAATTCGGGCGCGGAGGCCGTGGAGGCTGCGATCAAGTTCGCGCGCGTCGCCACCGGACGACCAAATCTCGTCGCGGCCAAGCGAGGCTATCACGGGCGTACGCTAGGTGCCCTGGCCGCGACTGCCGACCAGAGGTACCGCGCGCCGTTCGAGCCGTTGGCGCCGCATGCGACCCACGTCTCGTTCAACGACGCCGACGCGCTCGCGGCCGCTGTCGACGACCAGACCGCCGCCATTCTGCTCGAGCCGATCCAAGGCGAGGGTGGCATCTGGCCCGCGTCGCCCGAGTATCTCCAGTCTGCGCGGGAGATTGCGACCGCCCGGGGAGCGCTGCTCGTCGCTGACGAGATTCAGACCGGGTTCCGCACCGGCACCCCGTGGGCGATTGCCGCGTCAGGCGTGGTTCCTGACATCCTCATCACGGCGAAGGCGCTTGCCAACGGGTTCCCGATCGGTTTGACGCTGTTTACCGAGACCATCTCGGCGGCCATCCCGAATGGCGGCCATGGGACGACGTTCGGCGCCAGCCCGCTGGCCTGTCGTGCCGCGATCGTCACTTTGCGCGCGTTGCGCGAGCGGGATCTCTATGCGCGATCGGCGACGCTCGG
This sequence comes from Thermomicrobiales bacterium, assembly GCA_036280495.1. Lineage (GTDB taxonomy): Bacteria > Chloroflexota > Chloroflexia > Thermomicrobiales > UBA6265 > JACCXM01. The sequence continues at coordinate 1,243 of DASUQU010000366.1, forward strand.
CGCGGAGCTCAAGGAACGTGTGGCGGCCCTTGGTAGTTCGAAAGTGCGGCAGGTGCGTGGCCGCGGCATGATGATCGGCGTCGAGCTCAAAGAGCGGGTCACTCCGACGCTGCGAGCGCTCCAGGAGCAAGGCGTCCTCGTTCTCCCCGCCGGAGCTACCACCTTCCGCCTTCTTCCTCCCCTCATCTGGGAGCAGGCGCAGGTCGACGAGTTGATCAAGGCGATTGAATCAACGCTGAGCTGACGCGCCCGCCGGCCAGGCGGCTCGTGAAGCCGCCTGCACAATTCTCCGTCTGTTCTCCGGGTCAGCCGCCGCTTGCGCCGCTCTCTAATCCGGGTTCGGTCTGCCGGTGCGGATGCAGGGCCTCGTCGACCTGCTCCCGGGTCAGCCCGGAATACTCATAGGCGAGCTCGCGGACCGTGCGACCGGTTGCGTGCGATTTCTTGGCGATCTTGGCCGCGTTGTCGTAGCCGATCAGCGGGTTGAGCGCGGTGGCCATGCTGATCGAACCCTCGATGTAGCTCTCCGCCTGCTCCCGGTTCGCCTCGAGACCAGCCAGCGCCTTGTCGACGAAGACGCGAGACGCGTTCGCCAGGAGCCGCACACTCTCCAACATGTTCCTCGCCATCATCGGCAGCATCACATTGAGGTCGAGTTGCCCCCACTGCCCGCCGATTGTGATTGCCTGGCAGTTGCCGGTCACCTGAGCACCGACCTGGATCACGACCTCACTGATGACCGGATTGACCTTGCCGGGCATGATCGAGCTGCCAGGTTGGATGGCCGGCAGCACCAACTCGCCCAGCCCCGCCTGCGGACCGGAGGCCAGCAGCCGGACGTCGTTCGCGATCTTCATCAGCGCTGCGGCGAGCGCCGTAAGCGCGCCGGCGGTGAAGACGTAGGCATCACGAGAGCCCTGCGCCTCGAAGTGATTCTCCGCCTCCCGGAAACTCGAGCCCGTGAGAACCGAAAGCTCTCGAGCCATTCGCGATCCGAACTCGGGATGCGTGTTCAATCCCGTGCCGACCGCGGTGCCTCCGATCGCCAGCTCACGCAGCCCGGGCAGCGTTACCTCGATGCGCTCGATGGCCAGCTCGATCTGGCGGGCATAGCCACTGAACTCCTGACCCAGCCGGATCGGCACCGCATCCATGAGGTGGGTGCGGCCGATCTTCACCACGTCGTCGAACTCTTTGGCCTTGCGGCGAAGGACGTCCCGCAGGTACTGGAGCGCCGGGATCAGCTCGCGCTCGATCGCGACCACAGCGGAGACATGCAGCACAGTTGGGATGACGTCGTTGGATGACTGCCCGAGATTGACCTCGTCGTTCGGGTGAATCTTCCGACCCAGTTCCGCTGAGGCGACCGCGGCGATCACTTCGTTAGCGTTCATGTTCGATGACGTTCCGGATCCCGTCTGGAAGACGTCGATCGGGAACTCACCATCCAGCTCACCGTCCGCGACGGCGCGTGCGCCATGCTCGATGGCATCGGCAACATCTGGCGGCAACAGGCCAAGCTCGCGATTTACCCGCGCCGCGGCGAGCTTCACCAGACCGAGCGCGCGGATGAACTCGGCGGGCAACGGCTGGCCGGAGACTGGAAAGTTCTCGACTGCTCGCTGCGTCTGCGCACCGTAGAGGGCACCAGCGGGAAGCACCACCTCGCCCATCGTATCTCGCTCGATCCGCGTCTCGGTCATTCAGAGAAATCCCAGGTACCCACGAACGCAACACCACTACGTGTCAAGTTGAACGAAGTGAAGCATCTCGGCTCAACGTCGCGACTTCGCGTACGGCGAGATTCTTTGCCTGCGGTCTTAGCATGACACGCGTGCTCTGTCACAGAGCTTTGGACAAGACTCGGGATCATGTCGCCTGGCTGAGGGCTTGAACCGCCGGCGCGTCACCTGTCAGCTCGGCGTACAGCTCGTCCAGCATCCCGCGCACGGTCGGCACGACCTCCGCGAACGGAACAAAGACCGCCTTGTCAGCCGAGCGCAACTTGATCTCCGCCTCTCCCTTGCCGAGTGTCCGCGAGCTGACCGAGACGCGAACCGGATTGCCAATCAGATCGGCGTCGTTGAACTTGACGCCCGCCCGCTCAGCCCGGTCGTCATATAGCACTTCGATGCCGGCTTTCGACAATTCGTCGTAGAGCCTGTCGGCCGCTTCTTGCGGTTCGGTGTCGTCCGCCCCGCCGATCCACAACAGAGACACTTCGTACGGAGCGACTGAAACCGGCCAGGTGATCCCCTTGTCGTCATGGTGCTGCTCGACAACAGTCGCCGAAACGCGCCCGGAACCAATTCCGTACGACCCCATGTAGATCGGGTGACTGACCCCCTCCGCGTCGAGATACTCCGCGCCCAGTGCTTTGGAATAGCGCGTGCCGAGCTTGAAGATGTTCCCAACTTCGATGGCTCGTTCCGCGGTCAACGGAGCCCCGCACTTCGGGCAGGGGAACCCCTCCTCAGCGGATGCGATATCGGCAATCACGTCGGGGGTGTAGTCGCGCCCGGGATTGGTGTTGAGCAGGTGCCAGCCGACCCGGTTGGCGCCGGCTACCAGATTCGGCGTATCGCGCACGCTCTCGTCGATGACGATCAACGCATCCCGCACCGCGACCGGGGATCCGTATCCCGGTTCGGAGCCGATGGCCTGGATCTCCTCGACCGTGGCGGGCGTGAGGCCGCCCTCGCCCGCGGCCTTCCGCAGCTTCGTCTCGTTGACGTCGAGATCGCCCCGGATCACAGCGAAGACGAACCGGCCCGAATCGCCCCTGTAAAACACCGCCTTCGCCGTTTTCGCGAGCGGTATCTTCAGAAAATCCGCGAGCGCCTGGATGGTCGTCGTGCTTGGCGTCTCCACCTCCTCCATCGGCAACGGTGCTTCCCCGGTAGCGCCATCCCGCTGAAACGTGGCCACCTCGCGGTTGTCCGCGTAACCACACTCCGGGCAGATGAGCACGATGTCCTCCCCATAGTCGGAGAGGGCCATGAACTCATGAGAAGCGCTGCCGCCCATCATCCCGGTGTCCGCGCCGACGACCACGAAATCGAGCCCCACCCGGCGGAAGATGCGCTCGTAGGCTCGCCAGTGATTCTGATACTGCGCGTCCAGACCCTCCTCGTCGCGGTCGAGCGTGTACGAGTCCTTCATCGTGAATTCGCGCACCCGGATCAAACCGCCGCGTGACCGGGGCTCATCGCGCCATTTGGTCTGGATGTGGTAGACGACCATCGGCAGTTGACGGTACGAGTTGATTTCCTGCCGCGCGAGATCAGTGACGATCTCCTCGTGCGTCATGGCCAGGACCATGTCGCGATCGCCGCGGTCCTTGAATCGGGTCATCTCCGGGCCGACGGCGTCGTACCGCCCCGACTCTCGCCAGATGTCAGCCGGATGGACGACCGGCATCAGCAACTCCTGCCCGCCGATGGCATTCATTTCCTCGCGGATGATCTGCTCGACCTTGCGCACGACTCGCCAGCCCAACGGCAGCAGACTGTAGATGCCCGCGCCTAGCGGCCGCATGAATGCGGCACGCAGCATCAGGCGGTGACTGGGCAACTCGACATCGCCCGGTGCTTCCCGCAGCGTCCGGCCAAACAGATGTGACATCCGCATCGACTGTTGAACCTCACAGTTTCAGGGCCACTCGAGGGCTTCGCGACATGGTGAGGATACCAGTCTGGCCAGACGGAGATGGCCTCAAAACTCCCGATGGTTCAGCGAACCTTTGCCCGCCTTGGGTCGCTTCCCGCCGCGCGATCCTCGATCCTGGCGGCGATGAACAAGAGTGACGAGAGCCGGTTCAGGTAGCCGGGGATCGCCAGGTTCACTTGATGACCGGCATTGCTAAGCGCGACGACCTGCCGCTCAGCCCGCCGGGTCACGGCCCTCGCCACGTCCAGCGCCGCCCCGGGCGCCGATTCTCCCGGCAAGATGAACTCCCGCGGCAGATCGACCAGGGCGGCCAGGGCATCAGTCTCTCCCCCGAGCCAGTCGACGCGATCCTGCGCAAACGCATACGACGCCGGGCGCAGCTCCGGGGTGAACGCCAGCTCGGCCATGATCTGGTAGAGGTCACGCTGCGCCACGACCAGATCGTCGACCAGGCGGTCGTTCGTCGCCATTGAGCGACCCAGTCCAATAGCCGAGGTTGCCTCGTCGAGCGTCCCCAGCGCGTCGATGCGTGCGTCGTCCTTGGCCACGCGAGCGCCGAGCAAATCGGTCGTACCGTCGTCGCCACGCCCTGTGTAAAACCGCACCACGACCCCTCCCGTCACTCTCCCCGGGCGTGACGCACGTGCCGGCATCGCCCGTCCCACTCTACCCCGTGTGGTAGCATCGTTGCCCCGGAGCGCCCCGAGTCCCGCCCATCGCCTGGCCGTTCCTCGGTCACGCCAGGAACTTGCAGTACCGTGAGCTACCCCCAACCTCTATCCGATTCGTTGTTCGAGACCAATTCCAGTGAACCGATTCGCGTTGGCGTCATCGGCACCGGCTTCGGCGCATCGTTGCACTTGTCCGCACTGCGCGAGAATCCCGACTTTCAAACAGCGGCGATCTGCTCGCGCCGCCCTGAGCGAGCCAGAGCGGCGGCCCTCGACCATGGAATCCCAGTCCATCTCTCCGACTTTCGCGAGCTCGTGCGCGATCGGGAGATCGACGCGGTCATCGTCGCCTCACCCCCCCACCTCCATCACGGCATGGTCATCGCCGCGCTGGAAGCGGGGAAGCACGTCCTCTGTGAAAAACCAATGGCCAGGAACCTCGCCGAAGCGAGAGACATGCAGCGCATTGCGGAGCGAGTCGGCACCGTCTCCATGGTCAACAACCAGCTCCGGTTTCTCCCTGTCCGAATGCGTATCCGTGAGCTCATAAGCGAGGGGTACATCGGCGAGCCGCATGCCGCGAGCGTTGTCGTCCATCGCTCCAGTCTCAACGATCCACACGAGCGGCCCTGGGGCTGGCTCATGGAGCAGGAGAAGGCGGGTGGGATGCTGGGCGCCACCGGTGCGCATTATCTCGACGCGCTGCGGTGGTGGTTTGGTGAGGTCAAAGCTGTCGCCGGGGCCGTCTCGACGATGGTTCGCCAGCGGCGGCTGCCTGACTCGTCCGCGATGGCGAAGGTCGATGCCGATGACAACTTCTCGGTCATTCTTCGCTTCGCCAACGGCGCTCTCGGCACAATCCACGTCTCGGCTACCGCCGGACATGAGGGTGACGAAGAGGTGACACTTTCCGGGTCCGAGGGGACTTTGCAAGTGCGCCAGGGACGCCTCTGGGCTGCCCGTAGCGGCGAGTTCAGCCTCAGTGAGTTGCCGGTTCCCGAGCACCTGTCAGCCGGCGTGATCCCCGGCGGCCACTATCTCGTCCAACCGACCGCGTTGCTCCTCCGCGCTTGGGCAACGGCGATCCGGGAGAACACTCCGGCCTCGCCCTCGTTCGCGGACGGGGTGAAGACGCAGGAGTTAATCGACGGCGCGCTGCGATCGAGCCAGCAGGGCCGCTGGATCGACACCAGCGGCGCACGCTGGCCGATGACCGGATCGCCACTTTGATGCCGAGGCATTCCCGCGTATGAGCTCTTCGACCGTTGTCGCAGCAGGAACCGAACATGGCATCGTCGCCGCCGACCAGGTGCTCGACACCCCACTGATCGCTGTAGATCTCGATCTGCTCGAGCGCAATATCGCCGAGATGGCGGCGCTCGCGGCGGACCATGGCGTTTCACTGCGGCCTCATGCCAAGACGCACAAGAGCCCGCATGTCGCGCGAATGCAGATCGAGGCGGGCGCGATCGGATTGACCTGCGCCAAGCTTGGCGAAGCCGAGGTCTTTGTCGATCAGGGAGGCGTTACCGATATTCTCATCGCCTATCCGGTCGTCGGTGACATCAAGATCCGTCGCCTGTTTTCCCTGCTCGATCGCGCCCACCTCACCGTCGCGGTCGATACGCCCGAGGCCGCTGCTTCACTCTCTCGCGCCGTTGCCGCCAGTGATCGCACACTCGATCTCTATCTCGAGGTGAATACGGGTCAGGACCGGGCTGGAGCGCGTGCCGGTCAGGAGGCGGTCGATCTCGCTGTCCGCATCGCCTCGTTACCCGGACTGCGTCTCACCGGCATCATGACGCACGAGGGTCACGCCGGTTTCAGCGCCCCGGCCGAAATCGCGACCGTTGCCGAGAACGCGGGTCGCGACTTGGTTGACACAGCGGAGCGCATTCGCGCTCAGGGCATTGAGGTCAGTCACGTAAGCGTCGGCTCCACGCCATCCTCGTGGTTTACGCCGCGGGTCCCAGGAATCACCGAGATGCGACCCGGCACCTACGTCTTCCACGACAACAACGCATTCCGCCATGGCCGTATCGGTCCTGAACGCTGCGCGGCTCGTGTGGTCGCAACCGTCGTCAGTCGCCCGGCGCCGGACCGGGCGATCATCGACGCTGGCTCGAAAGCTCTGGCCCTCGATCCCAGCCCCAGCCACCCCGGTCACGGTTATATCGTCGGACACACGAACGCGACGATAGTCCGTCTCAGCGAAGAGCACGGCGTCGTCTCGCTCCCGGTCGACGAAACCGGATTCGATGTCGGCGACCGGGTAGAGATCATTCCGAACCACATCTGCCCGGCCGTCAACCTCACCGACGAGCTCGTCGTGGTTCGCAATGGACACGAAGTGGATCGCTGGCCGGTGGCCGCGCGCGGCAAGGTGCGGTAGCAGTCTCTAGGAAGCCTGCGCTATGAGCGCGCC
>DASUQU010000367.1:0-7241 GCA_036280495.1 Thermomicrobiales bacterium
AACTGGCGTCCCGTCCGCCTCCACCCGCTTCGGCTTGCCATCCGTCAAGTCGTCGACGGCGGCGACGTCGGTCCAATCGGCCGGCGGCGATTCGAAGGCGGCGTGGTCAACGCCGATCCCGAGGTCGTAGGCCAGTTCGCCCCCCAGCCACGCCGAAGCTCCTCCGACCATCAGCCCGAGGGTAGAGAGGACGACGCCCTCCTGGCGGCGCCCTTGCCGCCGAAGCAGCCAGGACCCGACCATGAGCCCGGTGGCCGCATAGTTCATCAGCGCGTGCAGGGCGCCGAGGCGACGCGGCTGCTCCTCGTTGGTGACGTCCTGCCACTGGGCGGCGCCGGTGATGGCCGCCCCCGCCGCACCCACCAGTCCCAGCTCCAAGCACAGGTCGGCCGCGCGCTCCTCGCCCAGCAGGTCGAAGACCGCCGCCGCCGTCCAGGACCCGACCGGGACGGTGATGACTGCCGCGTGCAGCGAGTGGCCGAGCCACACGCCGTAGAGGAAATCGCGCGGGCCGCGCGGCGCATCCTGCCCCAAGAGCGGGTCGAAGACCTGCTCCATCGTCTCCGCGACGTCGTCAAGCCACGGCATGTGGTGGGAAATCTTGTCCACGAGTCCAACCGTCTCCGTCCGCGCCGTCATCATGTGCTCCTTGCCGCCCGGCGAAGGCATCAACGCATCCGATTGGCGAGACCACGCGCACAAGTCGTGCCGGGGTGCGGAGTTTGGCGCATAGCGCGCAGAGCGACGCCGCGACAGACATCGATTACCGGGCCGGTCAGACCTGGATATCGCGATTCTGCGCCTCGGGGGCGACGAAGGCGAGCAACCGCTCCCCCTCGTCGGCTACTGCCGCGCGATCAGCGGCCGACCAAGAGTTCCCCGCCTCGATGGCGAGCTTCGCGTGGCCCCGCTCGCGCGTGATGCGCCACATCCCGGCCAGGAACCCATCCACGAGCACCGATCCGTAGTCGCTACCCCTGCCGGCGGGCATCGGCAGGCTAGCCACCTCGCCGGTGATGCGTACGCGGTCGTCGTGGGAAAGGAGGATGTTGTCGTACTCGGGGAGAAAGCGCGGCGGGGCCGGGGTTTCCGGGGCAGGGAGCGGCGCGTCGGGGAGGTCGAAGAGTTCGCGACCCCGCTCGTCGCGAAACGCGCGCAACTGTGGCCGCAGCCGCGCGACGACCTCGCGTAATCCGGTCAGACGGGACCAGATGCGGATGTCGCTGACCGTGGCGGGGCCAAAGGCGGCCAGGTAGCGCATCACGATCGCTTCGGCCGATTGGCCAGCGCCGAGCGGCTGCCCAAGCCATGCTTCGGCGGGAGTGAGCCTCGCCTTGCCGCTCGTTTGCCACAACCCGCGCGGCGGGACGTGAACGAGCGATGCTAGGAATCCAACTGCCTGGGCAAGCGATCCGGGATCGTGGCCGGGCCATCGTTCGGCCAGCAGCGGGGCGATCTCGCCGAGGGTGCGCGGTTGCTCCGCCAGCAGCTCTCGACCATAGGCCACAACCGCGTCCACATCGACGCCCGCTACGTTTCGCGCGAAGTGCGAGCTCTTGAACGTCTGGGCCGGGACCGACTGCATGACCGGCCGCAACGCCTGGTAATCGCGCGCGGTCACCAGATGGATCGTGGCCCGCATCAGGGTGGCGCGCACCGCCTCGCGCTCGGCGATCAGGAGCGAAAGCTGGTCCGCGTCGAACCCCTCCAACCGCGACCACAACGCCAGGTACGGGTTGCTCGGGCTCTGCGCCTGCATGCCGACCAAATGCTCGATCGTCTCGGGCACGGGTCGCTCTTCGCGGCGAAGGAGGAGCTGGCGCGCCAGTAGCGCGCGATTGAGCGCCCGCTGGTCGAGCACCGTCTCCGAAGATGCCTCGCTCGTTCGCGCTATCGAGGTTGCCATGCTGCCTTCTTCGCCGCTCGGCCGTTTTCGCACCGGGCTCCCCGATATGCTGCCGGCCGCGGCATGCGGACCGACATTACCTCCCACGTCATGGCCCCGCCGCGCCGTCCATCCGATCATCTCATCCAACGTGGCGGACCGACCGTGGTCCGTTGCGCGGAGAGCTGGAGGGCGGCATGACGGCCTTTTTCACCACCGGCGACGGCACAACGCTGCACTACCTGGACCGGGGCTCGGGATATCCTGTCGCCTTCGTCCATGGCGGGCAACTCGGCGCCGCCATGTGGGAATATCAAATGGTCCCGCTGGCGAGCCAAGGGCTGCGCTGCATCGCCTACGACCGGCGCGGCTGCGGCCGTTCGGAGCATCCCTGGCACGGCTACGACGCCGATACGCTGGCCGATGACCTCGCGGCGCTCATGGACCACCTCGATCTTCATGGCGTTACGCTCGTCGGCCATTCGCAGGGGTGCGCCAACATCGCCCGTTACCTGTCGCGTCACGGCTCCGACCGCGTCGCTCGCGCCGCGCTGATCGCCCCGACTACGCCGTTTCTGCTCAAGACGCCGGACCACCCGGCCGGCATCGACGGCGCGGTCTTCGCGGCCATGATCGCGGCCCTGCACCAAGATCGGCCGCGCTTCACCGCCGAGCTCGCCGGGCCGTTCTTCGGCATCGGGTTGCCTAGCGTCTCGGTCTCGCCGGAACTGGTGCAATGGGGGATCGGCCTGGCGCTCAACGCGTCGCCGCGGGCGGTGATCGAGATGACGCGCACGTTCGCGGAGACCGATTTTCGCCCCGACATGGCCGCCTTCACGATGCCGACGTTCGTCATCCACGGCATCGCCGACCAGACCACGCCGTTCGACCTGTGCGGCAAGGGGACTGCCGCCTTGATCCCCGGTAGCGTGCTCAGAGCGTACGACAGCGGGCACGGCCTGTTCATCACCGAAAAGGACCGCCTCAACCGCGACCTGCTGACGTTTATCCGCGGCTAATCGGACGTCAACCGCGCCAGATCAATTGCCGCGCTCTAACGGTCCACTCAGCGCAACGTCCGGAAGAACGTCCGAAGATCGCCGACGAGCAAGTCCGGTGCCTCCATGGCGGGGAAGTGACCCCCCTCCGCGAACTCCGAAAAGTGCCGTATGTTGTCGTCGGCGTTCATCAACCGGCGCATGACCGGATCGGTGTTGAAGACCGCCCACCCCTGCGGCGCCTCGGACTCCGAGGCCCAATCGAGTTGCGCCTGGGCGTTCTCGTAGTAGAAGTTGGCCGAGGCACCGCCCGTCTTGCCGAACCAGTAGAGGCTGATGTTGGTCAGCAACTGGTCGCGATCGACCGCGTCTTCGGGGAGTTCGGCGGCGGGGTTGGTCCACGTCTTGAACTTCTCGACGATCCAGGCGAGCTGCCCCGCTGGAGAATCGGCGAGGGCGTAGGCGAGCGTCTGCGGCCTCGTCGATTGCAGCGAGAAATAGCCATACTCGCCCGACATTTCCTGCTTGATCTCCGCGAGCCGGGTCCGCTCGGCCTCGGCCAGCCCTTCCGGCATGGGCAGGTATTCGCCGACCATGGCCGCGCTGCCCCGATCGCTGGCGACGTGGACGCCGATGACCCGCTCGGGGGCGATGCCGGCGAGCCCGCCCGCGACGCCGGCGCCGATGTCGGCCCCGTGTGTGGCGTACCGGTCGTAGCCGAGGCGTTCCATCAGCACGGCGAAGGCCGCGGTGGTGCGGCCCAAATGCCACCCCGGCTCCGCAAGCGGAACCGAGAAGCCGAAGCCGGGCAATGAAGGCGCCACGACGTGAAAGGCATCCGCGGCATCGCCGCCGTGGGCCGCCGGATCGGTCAGTGAACCGATGACCCCCATGAACTCGGCGACCGAGCTCGGCCAGCCGTGGGTAATGATCAGCGGCATCGCGTCCGGCTCTGGGGAGCGGACGTGCAGGAAGTGGATGGTTTGCCCGTCGATCTCGGTGGTGAACTGCGGGAAGGCGTTGAGTCGCCCCTCCTGCTCGCGCCAGTCGAATCCGTCGCGCCAATAGTCGGCCAGCCCTTGGAGGTAGTCGGGCGGGACACCGCGCTCCCAACCGGCGCCGGCTATCGCGCTCGGCCAACGGGTACGGGCGAGCCGCGCGTGCAGATCGTCTACATCTGTTTGCGGAATATCGATGCGGTACGGGTCAATCATCGGATCTTGCATCCGCTTACATCCTCCCTACGTCTGGCGAGCGAAAAACTCGGAACCCTGGACGTATGCCATCGCGTCGATCCACCGCTGCTCCCCGGCGCGGCGTTCCATCTCCTCGGGCGTGACCTCTTCGACGCGCTCTTGAATCCACCAGAGATTGCCGAGTGGATCGCGGACGCGGCCGACGCGGTCACCCCAGAACAAATGGGTCATATCAGTGACCACAGTCGCCCCCGCCTCCAGCGCTCGCCGAAACGCGGCATCCCCGTCCGGGACGTAGAGGCGGAGGAAGGTGGGCGTGTCCGGCCAATCTGACTTGGCATCGAACATCATCACCACCGAATCGCCGATGCGGACCTCGGCGTGCCCAATGCTGCCGTCCTCGTTGTGGACGCGGGCGATCTCCTCCGCGCCGAAAGCGGCTGTCACGAATTTGATGAGCTCGGCGGTGTCGCGGGAAATCACCCAGGGCGTGACCGTGTGGTACCCCTCCGGTACGGGAGACGGCGTCTTTTCCCTCGTATCTTCCATCGGTTCGCCCCTAACGAAGCGTGCGGAAAAACGCCCGCACGTCCTCGGTCAACCCGTCCGGGTTTTCCATGGCCAGGAAATGCCCGCCCCGCTCGAACTCGGTCCAACGCACCACGTTGTGGTCGCGCTCGGCCAGCCGGCGGATGGCGACGTCCTGGGTGAGGGAGACGGCGATGCCAGTCGGGACCGTGCCGCGCTCCCGCGGCGCGAAGGCATTGGGGTCGTGGAACCCCTCATAGTAGTGATTCGCCGATGTGCCCGCCGTGTTCGTGAACCAGTAGATGCTGACGTTGGTGAGCATGTGGTCGCGGTCGACCGCGTCCTCGGGCGAGTCCGCCGCCGGGTCGGTCCATTCCTTGAACTTCTCCACAATCCAGGCGAGTTGCCCCACCGGCGAGTCAGCAAGTCCATAGGCGACGGTCTGCGGGCGGGTCCCCTGGATGACGGCGTACCCCATCATGTCCTGCTGGTAGTTCTGGAGCCGGGCGACCCGTTCCTGCTCCGATTCCGTGAGTCCCTCCATCTCGGCCGGGTCGCCCGAGGGGAAGGTGACAAGCGCGTTGACGTGTACGCCGATAACGTGCTCGGCGTCGACCTGGCCCAGGATCGGGGCCACGAACGCGCCGACGTCACCGCCCTGCACCCCGTATCGATCGTAGCCGAGACGCGACATCAATTCGGCGAACGCCGCGGCAATGCGTGGGTCTCCCCAGCCAGCCTCCGCTAAGGGCACGGAGAACCCGAACCCGGGGATCGAAGGGATCACGACATGGAACGCATCGGCCGCTTCGCCGCCGTGGGCGGCAGGATCGGTCAGCGGCCCGATGAGGTCGACGAACTCGACGAATGAGCCGGGCCAGCCGTGGATTAGCAGCAGCGGCATCGCGTTCGGCTCCGGAGACTCGACATGCAGGAAGTGGATTGTCTGCCCGTCGATTTCGGTGGTGAATTGGGGAAACGCATTGAGGCTGGCCTCCTCAGCGTGCCAGTCGAATCCGTCTCGCCAATACGCCGCCAGACCCTGCAGATAGTCGACGGGCACGCCGCGGCTCCAGCCGGCGCCTTCCAGCTCGCTCGGCCAGCGCGTGTCCTCCAGCCGCTCGCCCAAATCGTCCAGGTCTGCCTGCGGGATTTCGATGCGGAACGGCTTCAGCTCTGCGTTTTGCGCCATGTCACGACTCCTTTCGCCTTGGGGCTTGAGAACGGATCCGGACTAACGGACCAAGCGGAAAAATGCCCGCACGTCGTCGACGAAGAGATCGGGTTCCTCCATAGCCGCGAAGTGGCCGCCGCGGTCGAACTCCGACCAGTGGATGATGTTGGTGTTGTAGGGCTCTGCGAGCTTGCGGATCGGCTGGCCGACCTCGGCCGGGAAGAGCGCGAGCCCGGTCGGCGTCGCGTTGATCTCAGGCTCGCCCCAGGCCGCCATGTCCTCCCGGTACAGATCGGCCGACGACCTCGCCGTTTCCGTCAACCAGTAGAGCATCACGTTCGTCAGCATCTGGTCGCGGTCGACGGCGTCTTCGGGAACGGTCTCGGAGTCGGTCCACGCCTTGAACTTCTCGACGATCCAGGCGAGCTGACCGACCGGTGAATCGGTGAGCCCATAGGCGATCGTCTGTGGCCGCGTCCCCTGGATGGTGAAATATCCCGACTCTTCGGTGCCGAAGTTTTCGAGCCGGGCCAACCGCTCCTGCTCCGCTTCGGTGAGGCCCTCGAGCTCCGCCGGGTCGCCGCTGTGGAAGGTCGGTAGGAAATTGAGGTGGACGCCCACGACGTGCTCGGCGTCGCGAATGCCGAGGGTGCGCGAGACCGTGGCGCCCCAATCGCCGCCCTGTGTTCCGTACCGCTTGTACCCGAGGCGGCGCATCAACTCCGCCCAGGTGGCCGCGATGCGCACGGTGTCCCAGCCGGTCTCGTGGGTGGGGCCGGAGAAGCCGAACCCCGGCATCGACGGCGCGACGACATGGAAGGCATCCGCGGGGTCGAGGCCGTGCGCGGCGGGGTCAGCCAAGGGGCCGATGACCTCCGCGAACTCGACGACGGAGCCGGGCCAGCCGTGCGTGAGGAGCAGCGGCAGGGCATCCGGCTCCGGGGATTCCACGTGCAGGAAATGGACGTTGGCGCCGTCGATCTCAGTGGTGAACTGGGGAAACTCGTTGAGCCGCGCCTCCCAGGCACGCCAGTCATACGCGTTGCGCCAGTAGGCGGCCAGTTCCTGGAGGTAGCTCAGCGGCACGCCCCGCTCCCAGCCGACGCCGGGCAGCGCGCTGGGCCAGCAGGTGCGGTCCAGACGGCGGTGCAGGTCGTCGAGGGCGGCTTGGGGGATGTCGATGCGGAAGGGCCGAATCTCGCTGCTCGCCCCGACAGGAGTCGCCGTATGCGCCCACCTCGTGGCGGGCGCCGCGCCGGCCAGGGCCTCGCCGGGCGGTGCCACGGCCGCCCGGGATGCGTTGGGTTGCGCCGCCAGCAGACCGGCGACTGCGGCGGTGGCCTGGAAGAGGTAGCGACGGGAGATGGGGTCGTCGTGGTTCCGATATGTTGCGTCGGCGTTTTGCACTACGTTCTCCTTTCGCTGCCGGCCCGGCGAAACGATGGCGAGCGATCGTCTGA
>DASUQU010000368.1:0-3097 GCA_036280495.1 Thermomicrobiales bacterium
GCGTAGCACTGGGTTCGCTGCAGAAAGTCGTAAGCGTTGACGCAGATGTCGAGATAGCGGGGGTCGCCATGGACGGCGTAGACCATAGCGGCGCTACTGAACGTGTTGACATGGCTGTAGGCGTGGACCGGGACGACGTCGGTCAATTCGGAGGTCTCCGCGAACTGCCCCCAGTAGTCCTCGTAGCGCCAAACGTCGGCAAACTCCTTGAAGAGCGGGTTGCCGGTCAGCAGGTAGGCGCGGTAGAGGTTTTCCGGCAAGGTGTACCACTCGGAGGTATCGCCCGGGGCGGCGCCCCAGAAGTCGTATTCGTCGGCCAGGCGGCGCGTGCGGTCAAAGGTGCGGGAGGCCCAGGCCGTCGTCGCCTCCAGGGTCGGTAGCGCGTCGTCGTAACCGGCGTAGCGCTCGAGATCGACCAGACCGCAGACGAGTTTCTCCCACGCGTATGGCCACATCCTGGCGTCACCGTCGGGTCCAAGTGTCTCCCGCCAGCCCTCGAAGAGCGTGATGGCCTTGTCGCGCAGGTCGTCATCGCCGGTCGCGCGGCTGAGACGGGACATGCCGCTGAGCAGTTGGCCGAAGATGACCGCACTCGTCTTTGAACACCATCCGCGCATATCGTTGCCCGGCGCCGGGAGGCCCGCCTCGCGGCGGAACCCTTTGAGGATGTCGTCATTGGGAACGCCGAAATAGACCTCGCGCGCGAGCCCCATTTGCTCCAGGAAGCGACTGGGGAGGAGCGTAACGCCGGCATACTCGAACTGGTGAAGACCAGGGGAGGCGGCTGGCCGAGATGATCCTACGGCGCCATTGGCCATCGTCGCTTGCCGCTGCTCAATGGTTTCGCTCATGGCATCCCCCTTTAATTTCGTTTCAATCTTGCCAGGTCGAGGCGACCGCGTCTGCCGAGGTAGGCGTCGATGACCTCGCGGTCGTTGAGCAGGTCGTGGCCAGTCCCTTCCATCCGGTTCTGGCCCATGTCGAGGACGTAGCCATAGTCCGACAGGGCCAGGCATTGGCGCGCTTTCTGCTCGACCATCAGGATGGAGACGCCCTCTTCATTGATCGCCTTGACCTTGGCGAAGACCTCGTCGACCACGGCCGGCGCGAGTCCGGCCGACGGCTCGTCGAGGATCAGTAGTTCGGGATCGGCGATCAGGGCGCGGCCGATGCCCAGCATCTGGCGCTGGCCGCCGGAGAGGGTGGCGGCCCGCTTCGGCAACGCCGGCACGAGCGCGGGGAAGGTGTGCAGCACCCGTTCCAGCCGGTCGGCGAAGTGGCTGCCGGCGACGGCGGCGCCGATTTCGAGGTTCTCCCGCACGGACATGTCAGGGAAGACGTTGGCGAGCTGCGGGACCATGTTCAGCCCCAGCTTCGTCACGGCATGGGGGCGTAGACCGACCAGGTTGTGGGGCGCGCCCGCACGGTCGCGAAAGCGGACTTCGCCACCGCGCGGAGGCACCAACCCGTAGATGGTCTTCATCAGGGTCGATTTGCCGCAGCCGTTGGGCCCGATCACGGCCACGATGGCGCCGGTGGGGACGTCGATCGAAACGCCGTGCAGCACGTTTTCGCCGCCGTAGCCGCTGACGAGGTCGCGCACCGAAAGGATGGGATCGCGTCCGTTGTTCACGCCATCACCGTCTGGTTTGGGAGCCGAGATGCTTCACTGCGTTCAGCATGACACCGTTGCCGCGTCAGTTGCCGAAGCGCGGGCGCCGAGGTAAGCCTCGATCACCCGCTCGTTGCGCTGGATCTCTTCCGGAAAACCCTCGGCGATGACCGCGCCCTCGTCCATGACGACGATGCGGTCGCTGATAGCCATGACCGCTTCCATGTCATGCTCGATGACGAGGATGGTCGTGCCGCGTGTCGCCCGCAGGTCGATGATGTGCTCCAGGAGCTGGATCGCCAGCGTCGGCGCGACTCCGGCCATCGGTTCGTCGAGGAGGACCATGCGGGGTCGAGTCATCAAGGCGCGGCCGAACTCCAGCAGCTTGCGCTGACCGCCGGAGAGCGTGCCGGCGTAGTCATTAGCGAGGCGGCTGAGGCGGATCAGGTCCAGCAACTCGCGCGCCTGCTCGCGAATCTCGCGCTCGCGCCGCGCCAGATGCCTCGGCCGGTAGAGCGCCGCACCCAGCCCCTCCCCCGGCTGGTCCATACCGGCCAGCATCATGTTCTCCAGCACCGTCATGCGGGTCAGCACCCGCGGGATTTGGAAGGTGCGCACCAGACCGGCCGCGGCAAGGGCATGGGGCAGCCGACCGTCGCACCGCCAGCCGTCGAAAATTATGGTGCCGCGATCCGGGGCAAGGAATCCGGAGATGAGATTGAACGCGGTGGTCTTGCCAGCTCCATTGGGCCCGATGAGGCCGGTGATCGAGCCGGGGGCGACGTCGAACGAGGCGTCGTTGACGGCGACGACCCCACCGAACCGCTTGCTGATCCCCTCCACCGACAGGATCGCCTCCGCCGTCATTGCAGCAACAACTCCCGGCGGTTGCCCAGGAGGCCCTGGGGACGGATCGCCATGAGGAGAATCAGCAGCAGCCCGACGAGGATCAGGCGCAAGTAGGCGCGATCCCCGGAATCGAACAGCGACAGCGGGTAGAAGTTGAGGAAGCGGGTGCCGGAATAAAGCAGCCCGAAGAGGACGGCGCCGACCGGAATGGCCCAGATGCGGGTCGTGCCGCAGAGGATCAGGATTAGGTAGGCGTAGAAGGTGAAGGTCGGCTGGTAGTCGTCCGGGGTGATGATGCCGATTTGCCAGGCGAGGAAGAGGCCGGCCAGACCGCCGAGCAGCGCGCCCAGGATCAGCACTTGGAGTTTGGCGCGAAAGACGTTCTTGCCGACGGCGGCAGCCGCCTCTTCGTCCTCGCGGATGGCGCGCATCATCCGTCCCCAGGGCGAGCGGACCATCAACCAGAAGACGAAAAGCAGAATCAGCGCGGTCGCCCAGACGATGAGCAGCATGGCAAAGTCGCGGCTGGCGGCTGGGGCCAGCACCGGGTTCGCCTTCAGGGCCGCGACGATGGGGCGTAGCACGCCTTCCCACGATTGGTTGTACTGCGCCAACTGGCTCGGACCGAGCATCCCG
>DASUQU010000369.1:0-12212 GCA_036280495.1 Thermomicrobiales bacterium
GAGAGCGGGAAGCCGGAAGCCGGAGGTAGGAAGCCTGACGTGCGGCCACTGGCCCGACTCCTTCACCTCACTCACCCGTATGATCCCGTCTCCGAGCGAGGGCTCCGCTTCGCGACGACCCTTTCGTCTCGTGGCCTCCGAAAGAGGGGAGTTGCGACAAGGCTTCCGTCGTGGACAACCCTCCCACGCGATAGGAGGTGTAGAAGGCAATGTCGCGCATCAGCGCCGCCGCGGGAAGCGCCAGGATCACCCCCAACGGACCGCCGATGGCGCCGCCGACAGCCAGCGCGAGCAGCGTCGCCGACGGGGTGAAGTTGACCGAGCCTCCCTGAATGCGCGGTGCCAGGAACCACCCCTCCAGAATCTGGATGACGACGAACAGCCCGAGCGCCAGGACCGCCTTGTCCGGCTGCGTGGCCAGGATCACCGGCAACGAGATGAAGAAGGCGATCCAGGGTCCGATGATCGGCACGATCTCGCCGATGAATGCGATTACCCCCAGCGGCAGCCAGACCTGGATGCCGATCAGGTAGTAGCCGAGCGCGGTGATGACGCCGACGATGATCGACTCGATGATGACGCCACGCGTGTACGAGCCGATTACCCGGCTAAAAATGTGAACCAGAGCCAGCGCATCGCCGGCCCAGGCGCGCGGAAACTGGCCTCGGATCTGCCGGGTCAACTTCGGCTCATCGATCAGGAAATAGATGACAAAGAGGGGCACGGCGATGATGGCTACCACGCTGCTCAGAGCATTACCGGTGAAGCTGACGATCCAGCCGCCGACATTGCCACCCAGCGAAAGAACGGCTTGGCCGAGGGTCTGGAAGCCCTGGTCAATCCAACCGCGGGCTATCTCCGGGACATTCAGCGCGTACCAGTCCCGGATGCCCGGCGCGTTGGCCTGGGCCTCATCCCACAGTTCCGACAGGCTCCCCAGGATCTGGGCGGTCTGCTCGACCACCGGCTGCGCCAGCTGGCGCAGCAGGAACGCCACCAGCAACAACGAGCCCACGAACACAATCACCGCGGCGATGGGGCGACGAATCGTTAGCCAGATTCCGCTATGCGGAAGTGTGTGCTCGACGCGGCGCACCAGCGGTAGCAGGATGTAGGCGACGATAAGTCCGAGAAAGAATGGCGGCAGCGCCTCGCGCCCCCAGTAGAGCAGTCCGATGATGCCAAGAATGAAGAGGAGACCGAGCACCATTTGTGCAGTGAGGATGGTGCGCACCAGCGGCGGCCCGGTAGCGGCCGCGACCGGCTTCGTCGCGGCCCGCGGCGCCCCCCGTGCGGCGAGTTCGCCGTCGCGCTCGCTCACGCCGTGCCCCATCCTACATTCGACAGGCGGACAGACCGTACTCCCGGTCCAGTGGGTCGATGGTAACAAACAGGCTGCCACGAGATTGGGGACGCTGCCGGTGGCGCCGCCCTCGCCACCGGAAGAGGTTCAGCAGAGGAAAATGTGAGGATTCCTGAGGTGCAGGCCGACGGGCGAGGCGGCGCCCGATCCGACCGAGGAACGCCTTCGTTCATCTTCTGCAACGCAGCGGCAGTCGAAATCGTTCCACACGATATACCTCTATCCTGATTTGCGAATCCCTTAACCCAAGTCGCGCCGGACGATGTGTGCAAGACTCACTTTCGCTGGGTGGACCGGACGGAGATGGCCCACACCGGTTCTCGATCCCGGACCTCTTCGTCGTAAGGAGGAGTCACGATGGCCAAGCTGATGTATCTCGGCACGCATGGACCCGATGATCCGACCAAGGCGTGCATGCCGTTCCACCTCGCCGTCAATGGCGCAGCCGAGGCCGGTATCGAGGCCGAGATCAACCTGGCCGGGGACGCGGCCGTGTTGATCCAGGACCAGTACATCGAAACTCTGACGCCGCTGGGTCTACCGCCGCTGCGGGAGCTGATGACGAAGATTCAGGAGAAGGGTGTCCCTATCTTCGTCTGAGGGGGCTGCGCGCAGGCCCGTGGGGTCTCGCAAGCCGATCTCGAGGGCAAGAACGCGTCCTTCACCACGCCACCCGATCTCGCCCGTCGCTGCGCCGAGGCGAGCAACGTGCTGGTCTTCTGATGCACCGTCAGGAGACCGACACGATTGGCCTGGGGCATGCTGGAGGCCGCACCACGATGGGCATCTTTGTCATGTCGCTGCTGGGCTAGGACCGCGTCCGCGCCTATGACTCCTCGATGGCTGAGTAGGGAAATCGCGACGACACCCCTTTGACGACTGGTTAAGCGGATAGTCAGGCGTTTCGGGAGCGCCCTAGTGGCGAGCGACTGTTGGGGCACGGCAGGCCATGCCCATGCCCCACCACCGCTGCACCGGAAGGGGGTAATCCGGGCCGCCTCAATCCGCTCCCGGTGCTTCGCCGCCGCTCATTTCTCGTCGCGCCAGCTGTGCTCGGAGACGAAACCGAGAAGCTCTCGGGCGCGGGTATTGCTCCACGCGGATGCGGTGCCGGGGAGCGGCACACGGATCTCGGTGGTGGGGAGGAGCGCCCGCAGGAGCTCCTCGGTCGGTTCGCTACGGAGGGTGTCGTTCGCGGTGATGTTGAAGGCGGCAAAGCCGGTCACGTTCGCCTGCAACCCGAGACGGAAGGCGCGGGCGGCGTCACGCACATCGACTAGCCCCAGAGATTCGTGGCGTCCTTTTCGGGTGGTGTGGCGGAACCGATTGCCCGCCGTCCGGCCTCGCCTGGTTCAGCGATCCAATGAAGGCGATACGCGAGAACGGTCATGCCGCACCGTCGCACGAACATCTCCGCCGTGCGCTCGTCTGTTTCCTTGGAGAGCGCGTAGGGGTCCCGGACGATGAGCGGATGCTCTTCGTCGAGCGGGGCATCGAAAGGCGGGAACGTCGGTCGCGCCCAGGCCATGCCATAGGCCGAGGCGCTGGACGCGATGAGCGCCCGCTCGATGCCGAGCGTCATCGCGGCCTGGAGGGCGTTGTAGGTTGCACCGACGTTGTTGATGAACACAACCTCGTCAGGGTGGGAGTACGGGGCGGGGATCGCGGCGAGATGAATCAGCGCGTCAGAACCGGCCGCCGCACCGATGATCTGGCCGAGGTCGCTCATCTCCACCTGTCGAAAGTGGATGCCTGGCTCGGGAGTGGGTGGCAGAGAGCGGTCGACGCTCACGACCTCAGGACCGTGGTCGCGCAACTCTCGGGCCACCCATGTGCCGAGCCGCCCATTGCCGCCGGTTACCAGGACGCGCATGGAATCTCCTCTCAGGGTGGTGCTGCCATGAGCCGGCTATCCGGCGGTCGTGGCGTCCGGCACCAGCACCGCCTTCATCACCGAGCCGCTGGCCATTTCCGCCAGCGCCCGGTTCACCTCTGCCAGGGGATAGCGGGTCACCAACTGGCTGAGATCGAAGCGCGCGGCGAGCCGCGGCAGGGTCGCGACGTAGCGCGCGTAGTGCGCCTCGGCGAAGGCCCAGGATCCGTAGACCTTGAGCTGCTTGCGGGTGATGACGTGCGGATTGATCGGCACCGCCCCGCGATCGGTGTACTGCCCGAGAACCAGGTAGCGACCGTTGCGGCGGGCCAGATCGAACCCTTCCGGCACCGCGCTCGGCACGCCCGCGCACTCCAAAACGACGTCCGCGCCCCGGCTGCCGGGCGTTTCGGCCAGCACCTGGCGCTGGCGCTCGGCCGGGTTGGAGGTGGCGAAGATGTCGATGTGGACGTCGCCGACGCCGATCTGCCGCGCCAGGTCGAGGCGGCTAGCGGGACCTCCGACCAGGATCGTCCTGGCCGCGCCGGCAAGCTGGGCGTACATCGCCGCCGCCAGCCCAACCGGGCCGCTCCCCTGGACGACGACGGTCTCGCCGACCCCGATGCCAACGATCTCCAGCACGCCGTGAACGGCCGTCGGTCCCGCGCACCCCAGCGCGATCGCCTGCAGCGGAGAGATGCCCGCCGGCAGCTTGAAGAGCGCCGAGCCGGGCTGCAGGTAGATGACCTCCGCCCATCCGCCGGAGAGGCGCGGCTCCCGATCGAATCGCTGGTTGATCCCGTAGACCTTGCGGTTTTCGCAGAGCGTGCGCTCCTTCTCCACCACACACCAGTAGCAACGGCCACAGGGGATATTGGACGCCCAGGCGATGGCGTCTCCCTCCCGCAACGGCTCGCCATTGAAGTCGGTCGTGACTCCCTCGCCAAGCGTTTCGACGCGGCCGACCGCCTCATGGCCGAGAATCACCGGCGTTGGGATCGGCAGATTTCCGTGGTGGAGGTGGACATCGGTACCGCAGATCCCCCCCATCTCGATCCTGGCAATCAGCGCCCCTGGCTCCGGGTCGAGGACGGGCGCCTCTTCCAGCGTCAGCGGCTCGTTGAAGGCGCGGAGAACAGCTCCGCGTGCCATCGTTGCCAACGAATGCTCCTTTATCACGACCACCCGTCGCGTCCCGGTGTCGGCTTCCACGACCACCCACCGGGCGGCTAGGGGCGCTCGCCAAAGTACTCCGTGCCAGGGCGGACAAACGTTCGGGCGACCTCGTCATTGACTTCCAACCCGATTCCCGGCTTGTTGCTCAGAACGACGTGGCCATTTTGGATCACCGGCTGATCCTGGATGGTCAGATCCTCCCACCCGGGATAGTCGATCCAGTGCCACTCCATGACCAGAAAGTTGGGGATCGAGGCGCAGACGTGGGCCGAGGCCATGGTGCCGAGCGGCCCACAGACATTGTGCGGGGCGAGCGGCACATAGTAGACCTCCGCCATGTTCGCGATCTTGCGGCACTCCGAGAGTCCACCGCACTTGGGAATGTCGGGCATGATGTAGTCGACCGCCTGCTGCTCCAGCAGGTCGCGGAAGCCCCAGCGCAGGTAGAGGTTCTCCCCCGCACAGAGCGGCACTGGCGAGACGCGCTTGACCTCCCGCATCGCCGCCACGTTTTCCGGCGGCACCGGCTCCTCCAGCCAGAGAAGCCCGAATGGCTCCATCGCCCGCGCCACCGCGATCCCACTGGCGATGTCGTACCGGCCGTGCATGTCGATGGCGAGGTCGACCGCCGGCCCGACTGCCTCCCGCACCGCCGCCACCCGCTCGACCATCCAATCGAGCTCGGCGTTAGAGGCATGCCAGTTCCAGGGGTCGTTGCGGAAGCCGGCCCGCGTCTCGTCGACATCGAACTTGAGCGCGTCGAAGCCGAGGGCGACCACCTCCCGCGCCCGTTCCGCGTAAGCGGCGGGCGAGAAGTCCTTGCCCGCGTGGCTGTCGCAGTAGAGGCGGACGGTGTCGCGGAACTTGCCGCCGAGGAGCTGATAGACCGGGACGCCGAGTGCTTTCCCGGCCAGATCCCAGAGGGCGATCTCGATCCCGGTCATCGCCGTGACCGTGGCACCGGACATCGCCCCGTCGAACAGTTTGCCCCGGCGCATCTTCTCGAAGAGCATGTCGACGTTGAGCGGGCTCTCGCCGATGATCTCCTGCTTCAGGGCGTGAACCATCTCCGGGCAGCCTTCGCCGCCGTGGATGCACTCGCCGTTGCCGATGACTCCCTCGTCGGTGTAGATGCGGACATAGGTCGAGTAACCGTGTCCCTTGATTTCCGCGGTGCGGACATCGGTGATCTTCAACTTGAAACCTCGTCTCTCCTCGGGTTGACTGGCGGCGCTTCTCGCCCGGTTTCTGCCGTGTACTCCGCCGCCTTCTCAGCATTGGGCGGGTAGTAATCGTGGATCGATCCCCCGGCAGTGACCTTGCCCCGGATCCACATCTCCAACGCTTCTTTCTCAGGTCCGTGCTCGGCGATGTACTCCGCGAGGTCGAGGGGCATCGCCAGGGCCCCTTCGTCGTCGGCCAGGATGATGTCCCCCGGTAGCACCTGAGCCCCAGCCATGTCGATGGGTCGATCATGATCGACGGGAACCACATCACGCCCGCTGTGCGAGGGATGGACAGTGGCCGCGAAGACTGGCAAGCCGACCTCCTTGATGAACGGCGCGTCACGAACCGCCCCGTGGATGATGGCAGCCGCCGCGCCACGGCCCAGAATACGAGCAGAGAGGATGTCGCCGATGATGCCCGCGGTCGGCACCCCAAGCGCGTCGATGCAGATGATGTCGCCCGGCTCAAGCGATTCGATCAGAACGATCTCCGGGGAGATCCGGCGGGCCGCGGGGTCATGCGGGCCCTCTGGGCCGCGTCTCATCAGGTAGCGGCAAGTGCGGGCACGGCCCACAAGACGGGTGCCTAGTCCCAACTCCTGTAAGGGGCGGAGATCACGCATGTAGGCGTTGCGCCAGCCCAGCGCGATGAGCAACTGACAGGCGGTGGCGGTGCTTACACTGGCCAGGTCGTCGCTGATGGCGGCTAGGCGCGCTTCCTCAGTCGGTCCCCAGACGAGGCCGGACATTCCCACATCTCTCCTTTCGCACGTGTCGGAGCAGGCGTTCATAGCGACGGTCTAGGCAGACGCAGCCGCCGGGAACTGGCCGTCCCGCTCGTAGCGACGGCGTTGCAACTCCCAGTTTTCCCAGTTTTGGAACATGTCAGGTACGCGTGGGAGGGACTCGAAGATCTCGCGAGTCGCCGCGTCGGCCGCCGCCATGTCCTCCGCGCTCACCTGCCAGGTGGCGCCGGCCACGTTCTCCTCGATCTCGGGGACAGTGCGTGCACCAACCAGCGCGGTGCTGACCCCCGGCCGCCCAAGGAGCCAGGCGATTGCCAGCTGCGGCACCGTGAGACCTGCCCGCTTGGCGATCGGCCGCAACGCGTCGACGGCAGCCAGACAGCGCCCATAGGCGCCTGGCTGAAAGAGGACGGTCGTCGGCCGCTTGTCTCCTACCGGGAAGGTCGTCTCCGCGGAGAGATTGCCGGTGAGCAGTCCCTGCGCCAACCCGCTGTAGGCCATGATGCCGATGCCGTGCTCCCGACAATAGGGAAGCTGGTCGCCTTCGATGAAGCGCCAGAACATGTTGTAGGGCGGTTGCAGCACGTCAATCTGCCCATACTCGGTGGCCGCGCGCATCTCATTCGCGGTGAAGTTCGAGACCCCAATTGCCCGGATGCGCCCTCCGGCACGCAGTCGCTCCAGCGTCTCCATGGCCTGGCTGATGGGCAGATCGATATTCGGCCAGTGGAGGAAATAGACGTCGATGTAGTCCGTTTGCAGGCGGCGACAGGAGGCCTCGAAGGCCTCCTCGATCTGGTCGGGCGCGAAGTGATTCGGAGCGACCTTGTCGGCGATGACCGCCTGCTCGCGCCGCCCGGCAAGCCCCCACCCCAGTACCTCCTCAGCATGGCCCGCGGCGTAGGCCTCAGCCGTGTCGAAGAGGGTCACTCCAAGGTCCAGCGCCCGGTGGATGGTACGGATACTCTCCGCGTCGTCGGTGCCACCCCACCATTCGCCGCCCATCGGCCAAGTACCCAGACCGAGCACCGACACCGTGACACCGCTCCGTCCGAGTGCTCGTGTTTCCATTACTCCGTTCGTCTCCTCGTACAGGTATCTCGCAGACGTGCAAGTGCACAGTTCTCATGAGCGTGGATTGGCACACGCCGGGAAAACGCATGGTTCTCGGCCGCGGGGATCAATCCTTGACACCGCCGATCGTCAGCCCCTTGATCAGGTAGCGTTGCGCGAAAAAGACGAAGAGCAGGGTCGGGATGAACATGATCACGCCTGCCGCGGTCATCGACCCCCAGTCCACGCCGTACTCCAAGACGAATTTGGTCAGCCCTAGCGGGAGCATTTCCGTCTCAGTGCGTGTCGAGAGGACCAAGGTAACCAGCAGATCGTTCCAGGTCCAGAGGAACGCGAGCACTGCCGTCGCGGCGAGTCCTGGCTGGATCAGGGGCAGCGCAATCTGCAGCATCACCCGCAGGGTTGAACCGCCGTCGACACGCGCGGAGTCGTCGAGGTCTCTCGGTACGTCGAGAAAGAAGTTGCGCAGGAGCCAGATCGTCACCGGAAGCTTGAACGCGGTGTGCGCGATGACGAGCCCGGAGTAGGTTCCGAGGAGACGGAACTGCTCGAAGAGCATGAAGAGGGGAACGATCGCGGCGATAGGCGGGATCATGCGGAAAAAGATGATCCCCCCAAAGATCACTGTGTCGCCGAAGAAGTTATAGCGCGCCATGGCATAGGCGGCGGGAACTCCGAGGATCAGGTTGGTGGCAACCACAACCAGACTGATGAGGGTGGTGGTCTGCAGGTACATGGCCATGTCGTACCGCTCGAACACCGTGAAGTAGTTCTGGAGGGTGGGATTCTGGGGGATCAGGTTCAGCCGCACCGAGGTAATTTCAATCGGTGGCCGGATCGAAGTGATGCCGAGCCAGACAATCGGCGCCAGCATGAGGAGCACAATGGCGATTACAGCGGCGTAGACCGCCGCCGATCCAAAGAGCTTTTTCCAGGCAACGCCGCGGTGCGCGGCAGGCGCCTGGGCGACACTCAGAGTGGACATCCGTTCCCCCTTACAGCTAGGTCGCCACTTGCCGCTCTCGACGCCGGTAGAAGAGTGGGATGAGCAAGAGAAGCGTGAGGACGAGAACGATGTAGGAGAGGGCGCTGGCAAACCCGAACCGTCCGCTGCTGAAGGCCGCTCGGTAGATATAGAACGGGAGCAGCTCCGTGGCGTGCCCGGGGCCGCCGAAGGTGATGATGTAGATGGTGTCGAAGGTGCGGAAGAGGTCGATCACCCGCAAGGAAACCGCCACCACGATCACAGGACGCAGGAGGGGGAGCGATATGTGCAGGAAGCGTTGCCAGGCGGATGCCCCATCCACGATCGCCGCCTCGAACGGCGAAGCAGGCAGCGACTCCAGGCCGGCCAGCAGCAAGAGCATCATGAAAGGAATACCCTGCCAGATCGTCACCAGCACGATCACGGCACGGGCGAGATTCGCGTCAGCCAGCCAGGCGTACGGTTGCAGACCGAGCTGGATGAGCAACTGATTTGCCAGCCCGAAGCGATCGTTGAAGATCCAACGGAAGTTGAAGCCGGCGAGCACCGGCGCGGTCAGCATGGGGAGGAGGAGCAGCGTCCGCGCCAGACCCCGTCCAATGAACTGCCGGGATAGCAACAACGCGAGCGCCATTCCAACCACAAACTCGAGCGCGATACAGATGACGGTGAACGCGATGTTCTGCGCAAAAATGAACTGCGAGGACGCATTGGTCAATGCCTCGACATAGTTGCGCAGCCCGAGGAAGGGGCGACCCACCGAGGTGATGTTCCAGTCGTAGAAGCTGATCCACAGCGAGTACGCCAACGGATAGATGAGGACGGCGCACATCGTCAGGAGCGCCGGGAGGATCAGCCAATACTGGACGTAGCGCTCACCCCACCCGCGCATCCTGGGGCGTCTTGCACCGGCTGCTAGAGCGGGCCGCCTCGGCAACGCATCCTGTCGCGTCGTCATCCCATTGCTCCCATTGCGAGGGCGGTAGGTTCAAGAGTGTCAGGGTGACGGGAGAGCTCGAGTGGCCACAAGCCGGTTAGCGGTGCTGGCGCCCCGCTGGTCACCCCGGCCACCGGCACTCCCCCATCTCCCATCACCTTGGTGCCCTAGATGAGACCGTCGCGCTTGAAGATCTCGGTTGCCTGCTCCGCGGCGAAGTCAAGCGCCTCCTGTGGCTCCTTCTGCCGGGAGAGGACCTTCTCGATCTCGCCCCAGAGGATCGGCTGGACTTCAGTAAACTGGGCGAACAGCGGCCACGTATAGCCGTCGTTCGCTTCCTCCAGAGAAATCTCGAGGTTCTGCTTGATCACGCCTTCGGCGCTCTCCCTGGCCTGCTCGAGTGCGGCAAGTTGCGCCGGACGCGAACCGCCGCCACCGTGGAAGAATGCCAGCAGCTGCTCCGGTGAGGTCACGTACTTCACGTATTCCCACGCGGCGTCTTGCTTCTCGGAGAAGAGGTTGATGCCGCGGGCGTGGCAGATGGCAGTCGTCCGCGAGGTCTTGTTGCTGGTCAACGGCGCCACCGCGTATTTACCGATGATCGCGGATTGCTGCGGATCCTCCATGGCCCCCGGCGACCATTGCTTGCTCATCGCGCCCTGACCGGCGGCAAAGAGCTGCGCGTTCTCCTCCCACCCATAGGACGGGGTGCCTTCTGGGGCGATCTTGTACTCCCAGATGAGATCGCGCATCCAGGTCAACGCCTCGACGCCCGCCGGCTGGTTCCAGGCCGGCGGCGAGGGCTCGAGACCATTCTCCAGGAAGTCACCGCCGTTCTCCCACAGGCGGTCGCTGTACTCCCGCAGCACCGGATCACCCTTGCCGACGGTGATGAAGCCGTACACGTCCGGCGGGTTGTTCACCTTTTGCGCCGTTGCCACAAACTCATCCCACGTCGCGGGCGGTTCTTCGATTCCCGCCGCCTCGAAGAGGTCGGTGCGATAGAAGAGCGTTCGCAGGTCGAAGGTGAAGGGGATGGCCAGCAGCTTGCCATCCACCGAAAGGGCATCAAACGAGCCGCTGACGTAGTCCTCCGGCTTGAGCTCATTCTCTGCCGCCAGATCGTTCAGGGGTACCATCCCCTCCCCGAATTTACCGATCTGCGCGTAGTGCGTGCCGAAGACATCGACTTCGCCGCTCTTGGCCGCGACGAGCGTGGTCTGCCGGTCCATCGCCTTCTCGAAGGGCAGGAACTGCATATCAACCTGAATACCGGTTTCCTCGCCGAACGCCGCCGCCTGATCCCGCATGAAGCCGTCGCCGATTGCCTGGAAGGACGGGACGAGAACGGAGATGGTCGTCCCCTCTTGAAAGGCGGGCGTCCGGGAGAAGTGGTATGGCGCCTCATTCGACGCGAGCACACGGTTGATGCCGCCGACAGACGCAAGGGCCGAACTCGCGAGGGTCGCTTGCAACAACTTGCGACGGTTCACGGACACTGGTCGATTCTTTGCGCGTGCACTCATGGAATTCTCCTAGGTTGTACTACCCCCACGCAACGATATGGTGGACGGATCGTCCGTTCCGCGTCACTTGCTTAAGAGCACCTCCCTCTCCTCATGGCCGAATCCGCGATCGTGAACAAGGGTGCGGAATTTGGTTCTGTCGGATGGTCAAGAGGGTGAGCATGGGCTGGGCCTTCCGTTATTGGATGGTAGATAGCGGCGCCGCAGCCTGGCACGCACCGGCCACATGTCAATCGCCCGACTGATCCCCTGGTAAAGTTCTGAGTCTATGGTGACGTTATCATTCCGCTTTGTCAACTAGCAGATCCGCTGCGGAACGCTTCTTCTGCGAGGGATCGCATGCGAGGAAAGAGGCAACCGACGTGGCGTTCGGTTGTCACCAGTCTCGGAGGCCGTCGGCCTGGTCAGAGGTTTACTCGCACCGCCAGGCCGAGGACCTGACCGCGTGTCAGCGCCACAGGATCAAGACGAGGCGCCCCTGCCTGGAGTGGCGGGAGAGTGGTGCGATGGTTCCATGCGGGACAGGCAAGGGACTCGTCAGGATCGACGATTACCGGCGGGATGCAATGGCCGCTGGCACGCGGCTGCGCACCGTTCGCACCTGTTCCCCGCAGCTCTCGCCGATGCGCAAGGTGGCCGGAAACTCCCGGTCCTTTCCCGCCGTCGCCTCTGCCCGCAACCCCTCCAGGATGATTTGGACCGCCGCGGCGCCCATCGCATACCCAGGCTGCTCAACGTAGGTGAACCTCGGACGAAAGAACGCTGGCAGCGCCGGATCATCGACGCAGCAAACGGAGACGTCGGCGGGAATCGATTTCCCCTGCGCAGCGAGCTCGTCGAGCATTCCGTAAAGGACCTGCGCACTGGCGGCGATTATTGCGTCGGGGGGGCGGGGCGAGGTCATGAGTTCCCGTGTGGCGGCGGCGCCGCTGTCCGCACGGTAGTTCCCATGGATCACCAGGTCCTCGTCTTCCATGCGACCTGCCGCCCGCTGCGCCTGTCGGTAGCCGGTAAGCCGGTTGAGCCAGGTGGGTACCTCCAGCATCCCCCCTATGATTGCGACCCGCTCATGACCTAGGGTGTACAGGTACTGGCAGAGATCACGGGTCGCGGTCGCCGTGTCGCAGCAGACGAGGCTCGCCGCGAGGTCAGACGGTCGCCGGTCCAGCAGCACGAGCGGCACCTTTGCCGGGAGGGTGGGGATGTGCGCAGCAGTCGTATATGGGGTGGGCACGAGGATAATGCCGTCCACACGGTGCTCAGCCATGATCCTCAGGTGATTTGCTTCGAGCTCCGCGTCGTCGTC
>DASUQU010000370.1:0-4642 GCA_036280495.1 Thermomicrobiales bacterium
CTCCGCGTAGGTCGCCATGTCTCAGCCTCGCGCCATGCGAACGGCGTTCGTGAAGATCGTTAGCCCCGCGCCGTCCTCGCGTCCCGCCGGCGCTTGACCGGCCGAGACATTGCGCTCCGGGTGCGGCATGAGTCCCAGCACGTTGCCCCCCGCGTTGGTCAGTGCCGCGACGGCTCCATTAGAGCCGTTTGGATTGACTGGATAACCCCCAGGATTCCCGAGGGCGTCGCAATAGACGAGCCCCACCTCGCCGCGCACTTGCAGGCCCGCCAGGCTGGCCGCGTCTTTGGCGACAAACCGCCCTTCGCCATGCCCGATCGGCATCGCGATGCGGTCGATGCTGTCCAGGAGTGGACTCCGCACGTTATCCGGACGCCGCATCCAGATCCAACGGCATTCGAAGTGACCCGAGGCGTTCGGCGCGAGCCCGCCGCCGGTGAGCAGCCCGAGCCGGAGCAGCGCCTGGAAGCCGTTGCAGATACCGAGCACCGGCCGACGGCTTTCGACGAACCGGTCGAGAGCTTCACCAACGGCTTCCAGGCGGTGCGCCCAGAGAGCACCCGCGCCGAGGTGGTCGCCGAACGAGAAGCCACCGGGAAGCACAACCAGTCCAAAATCGTCGAGATCGCATGCAGCCGCGAGCAAACGCTCCAGGTGCACTGACTCGACTTCGGCGCCAGCCATTCCGAGCGCAATGACCGTCTCGCGGTTGCAGTTTGTGCCCGGCGCACGCAACACCAATGCGCGCGGTCGAGACCGCACGCGGGCTAAGGTCGTTCGGGGACGACTGGCGATCGCACTCATCTCGCGACCTCGGTCAACGGAGACTGCCAACGCGAGCGCAATGTCTCGATATTTGCGTCAATGACCACTTCGCCTTCGCTCCTTACCTGGAGGTGAGGCGAGTCAAGCACCCGTCCGATCCGCGCGTGGGGTGTCCGACCCAGCAGTCTCTCCAACGCCGGAGCGTCTGCCGGGGTAACTTCGACGAGAAACCGCGTCGGGGATTCAGCGAACAGCCTCGTGCTGTCGGCAAGCTCGGGTTCCGCCACCGGGACAGCACCTACGTCGATCTCCAATCCATGACCACCCGCGATCGCCATCTCCGCCGCGGCAACCGCCAGCCCGCCTTCGCTGAGGTCATGACAGGCTTGAATGAGTCCCTTGCGCTGGGCGCGGTGAATCGCCCCAAAGACACGCCGCGCAGAGGCGAGTCGCATGACCGGGGCTCTGCTTTCCTGAATACCGAGCAGCCGCTGCACAAGGGAGCCGCCTAAATCGTGGCCGGTGAGGCCGACGAGGTAGACAGCGTTTCCGGGTCGTTTGAGAAACATCGACGAAATGCGGCGCGTATCGGGCACGACGCCGATTGCGGAGATGAGCAGCGTACCGGGGATCGGCCGCGAGCTCCCGTCCGCCAGCCGGTACTCGTTGAACAAGGAGTCCTTGCCCGAGATGAACGGGAGGCGGAGGGCTACCGCGGCGTCGTGGCACCCCTGGGCGGCACGGACGAGACCGCCGAGGCGATCGGGCAGATTCGGGTTGCCCCAGCAGAAGTTGTCGAGGACGGCCGTCCGCGCTGGGTCGGCTCCGACGGCGACGACGTTGCGCAGCGCCTCGTCGACCGCGAGCAATGCCATGGCATAGGGATCGATCTCGCCATACCAGGGATTGACGCCGCAGCCGACCGCGATCCCACGCCACGAGCGCGCCACTGGTCGTAGCACCGCCGCATCCGCGGGACCGATGTCTGCGGGCCCGACAAACGGCTTGCCGACGGTTCGCCCCTGCACTTCATGGTCGTACTGGCGGACGATCGGCTCCTTCGAGGCGACATTGGCGTCACGTATGGCGCGCTCCAGCAGCTCACCCAGGTCGATTCCGGCCGGGAGCCCCGGCGACGATTCGACACGGCGCGACGCCCAGACGCTCTCGAGCTGGCGCGGCGGCATACCATCGTGGAGAAACTCGCAATCGAGATCGGCGACGACGGCGCCCTCGTAGCGAACCCGGAGGCGACCGTCACCCGTAAAGCGGCCGATCGCCGTGGCCTCGACGCCCTCCCCGGCAAAGATCTCCTGCAGCGCCGGCCAGCTCTCGAGCGGCACGGCGAGCACCATCCGTTCCTGAGATTCGGAGAGCCAGATCTCCCACGGCCTGAGGCCGTCGTACTTGAGGGGCACAAGCGTCAGCTCGACATCAGCCCCCAAGTCGCTCGCCATCTCGCCGACAGCCGACGAAAGTCCACCCGCCCCGCAGTCGGTAATGGCGTTGTAGAGTCCAAGGTCGCGCCCACGCGGCAGGGCGTCGGCCAGGCGCTTTTCGACGATGGGATCGCCGATCTGAACGACGCTGCCAAGCTCCGCGTGACTGACCCCGAGTACATCGGAGGAGAACGTCGCGCCGTGGATGCCATCACGCCCGGCCCGCCCGCCGGCGACGACGATTAGGTCGCCGGTCTGCGGCTGCGTGGGGTGGCGACCGCGCGGCGCGAGACCGACCGTGCCACAGAAGACGAGCGGATTTGCGACGTACCCCTCGTCGAACAGGGTCGCGCCGTTGACGGTGGGGATACCCATCTTGTTGCCGTAGTCGGCGATGCCGGCTACCACACCCGTGTAGACCCGCTCTGGTGGCAGGGTTCCCGGCGGGAGTGTCTCCGCCGGTGTATCGAGCGGGCCGAAGCAGAGGACGTCGGTGTTGGCGATCGGCTCAGCGGAGACCCCGAGCACGTCGCGCACCACCCCGCCCACCCCGGTATTGGCGCCACCGAACGGCTCCAGCGCGCTGGGATGGTTGTGGGTCTCGACCTTGAACGAGATCTCATGGTCGCGATCGAAGGCGATGACCCCCGCATTGTCCCGAAACGCAGAGAGCACCCAGGGCCGGTTCACCTCGGCGGTAGCCGCCATGATCGTGGTCTTCAGCAGCCCCTCGATCTCGAGCTCCCCTGCACCCGGCTCGCGGTGTCGGATCGTCGCCTTGAAGGTCCGGTGCGCGCAGTGCTCCGACCAGGTCTGAGCGATCGTCTCCAACTCGACGTCAGTCGGGTCCCGGTCCTGCGCCGCAAAGTGGTCGCGCACCGCCTCCAGATCTTGCAATGGAAGGGAGAGTAGCTTCCGGGCGCCAAGGTCCTGCAGCGCGGTGGCATCGAGCCCTCGCAGCGGGATCGTCTCGACCGTGGGATCGGGTGAAGCATCCGGCATGAACGCCTGGCGCCACCAGTCGAGGTCGACCGGACATGACACGGGTCGCCAGGCGACGCTCTCGACCACGGCGTGCGCAAGGCGTCGCGCCGCGGAGGCAACCACGGACGGCGGCAGAATGCCATGGAGGTGATAGCGATGCCCGGCTCTGGCCCGCAGCCCCGGAAAGCCGTCACGGGCCAGCGCCTGGCCGAGGCTATCGCCTTCGGCGTCGGTCACTCCCGGGTGGGGCAGGATCTCGATCAACCAATCATCAGCAGATGGTGGTGCCACACTCCCGGGCTTGGCGATGACGGGGTCGACGCAGAGATCGCGTACAGCCGCGTGGAGTCGTGGAGATTGAGGACCGGCGACGAGGTAGAGGCGGCCATGGGCCACACCGGCCGGGTGCGTCCCGAGGTCGCACAGGATCTGCCGGAGTGCGCGAGCGTGAGGATCGACGTCCTGGTCGTGGGGAACGACCTCAAGCGCCCAGACCGCGTCCGCAGACATGTCCCCCCTTGTAAACGGGGCCGCTGCGCGGGGCCACCGGATCCACGCGGCGAATTCCCGCGCGGCGCGTGACTGGCGGACCGTTCATTCTCTGAATCGGTCACCCGGTGTCGTCACTTAGCCTAGCGGAGATCGTCCGTACAGTGCAAGGCGCGTGGAACAGTTTATGGTCGATTGAGGACCATCAGGAGGGTTGGTAGACCGGAAAGCGGCCATCGAATGGCGTTCACGGCATGAAGAGACCGCCGTCGACGGTGAGGGTGTGACCCGTAATGAAGCTGGCATCCGGCCCGATCAGGAAAGCCACCGCTCCGGCAACATCCTCCGGCGTGCCGAATCTGTTCAGCGGCGTCCGCTCTAGGATTGCCGATTTCGTCTCGTTGGGGAGACCAGCCGTCATGCGCGTGTCGATGAACCCGGGGGCGATCGCGTTGACGGTGATGCCGCGCGAGCCGACCTCTTTCGCCAGCGACTTCGTGAACCCGATCAGACCGGCCTTTGCCGCCGCGTAATTGGCCTGTCCGGCATTGCCGACTTGACCGACGACCGAGGAGATGTTGACGATCCGTCCAGATCGTTGCCGCAACATCGGCCGGATTGCTGCTTTGGAGGTCAGGAACGCGCCCTTCAGATTCGTCGTGAGGACTTCGTCCCAGTCGTCGTCATTCATGCGCATGAGCAAGGTGTCACGGGTAATCCCCGCGTTGTTGACCAGGACGTCGAGACGGCCGAGTTGCTGCATGGCCGCTTCGATAGCTACCCCCGCGCCATCAGCAGTCGAGATATCGGCGACGATGGCCTCCACCTGACGATCGTTATTGGACAACTCGCTCTTCGCCGTGGCGGCCGCCTCTGCATCACCCTTGTACGTGAGCAACACGTCGTAGCCATCAGCGACAAGTCGCTTGGCAACAGCCAGACCGATACCGCGCGTGCCACCGGTG
>DASUQU010000371.1:0-2523 GCA_036280495.1 Thermomicrobiales bacterium
TGCGCGGGGCAACCGCCTCGCTTCGCGCTCGATCCCCTTCCGACGCGCGATGTTCCTCTTGGCGCCGATCGCCTGCAAAGGTGGTTCCGTCGCTTCATCGACGTCCGCGACGCCGACGGCGCCGAGCGCACGCTCTTGACAGCGGCCGCCTCCGGCATGCCACCATCAATCCTCGCCGACATTTTGGCAACCGCGGCGACCGATCACTTCTTCCTCGATGGCGGGCACACGCTCGACTTCGTCAACAAGGCCTGCGAGCTGCTCGACATGATCGGCTGGCAGGAGGCCACGGCGATCCTGCCCAGCCTGGTGCCCGGGCTGGCGATGGCGAGGCGCTCGGAGGAGCTCAACTCCTGGCGGCACCCCGTCGATCTGGTCGCGCTGCTCGAACCTGAGTTCGCCCGAGTGCCTGAGCTCTTCGCGGCGGCAGGTAGCGATCCGGCGTGGCGCGCCGGCGACGCACTAACGGCGACACTGCTCGGCGACGATCCGGCGGCGATCGTGGCCGCACTCTCGGCGGCGCTGACCGCAGGGGCGCCACTCACCACAGTCAGCCGAGAGGTGAGCTACGCGGCAGCACTGCGGATAGCGCGGTTCCACACCAGCAACGAGTTCTCCGACTGGATCACCGTGCTGCACACCTTCACCCACGCCAATGCCGTGCATCAACTCTTGCATCGCGCGCCTTCGCCGGAGCTGCTGCGCGGCATCTACCACGCGGCAATGCGGCTCTATCTCGACCGCTTCCTGAACACGCCGGCGGCCCGTTTGCCGGAGGAGCGGCCAGGGAAGCTCACTGCACTGCCCACGGATGCCAACGCTCTGCTGGTTGAACTACGCGATCTCTTCGACCGAGAGCAGCAGGTCGAGACCGCCGGTCTCGTCGTCCACCGCTACCTCGCCCTCGGCCACGATCCCGCTCCCTTGATCGCCGAGCTGGGTCATTTGCTCCTGCGCGAGGATGGAGAGTTCCATTCCTACCAGATGCTCGAGGCCGGCGTGGCATTGCACAACGAACTGGGACCCGAAGATCCAGCGGCGGCTCGTGTCCTGGTCGCGGTTGCTCGCTATCTGGCGGCGCACGCCCCAACCAGCCGCGCCATGCTGCAAACGGCGAAAACGGCGCGCCGGCTGCGCCGCGGTGAGGATCTGGCGACTGAACCCGCGGAAGAGGACGAGATCGCATAAGAGAGCCGCGGCCGCATTGAGCCGAATTGGGCCACGGACGGGCTCTTCCTGCTGCAACCTTGTACGGCTCGTGGCTGGAACGAGGGGTCACAGACCGCCGCGGGTTGGCGCTTTGCCTGTCCTGAGCCAGGTAACCTGAGTCCCGAGTGTTCTTCCGCACGACCCCAACCCAGAGCCAAGCCATGTTCAGTGCTGAGGAGGCAACGGGTCGGACCATCAAGGAGAACGAACGCTGACTCGGCGACTGACGCAGTCGTGGGCCGAGATCGAGCCCAGCACCAGCGAAGTGAGGGAGAAGACTCATGAGCAGCTTTACGCCGCAAGAAATCGCCTATCTCCAGTCCCAGCTGCTGGGTCGGCTGGCAACCGTCGGCGCCGACGGCGATCCGCACGTCATTCCTGTGGGGTTCCGCTTTAACCCCGAACTCGACACTATCGACATCGGCGGTCACGCCATCGCACAAAGCAAGAAATACCGCGACGTCGCCCGCAGCGGTCGTGCCGCCTTCGTTGTCGACGACCTGGTCTCGATCGATCCCTGGACACCGCGCATGCTGTCGGTCCGCGGCCGGGCGGAAGCACTGCGTTCTGGAGGTCAAGCAATCATGTCGGACTTTGCCCCCGAGCTGATCCGCATCTTCCCGACCTGGATCGGCAGCTTCGGAATCAATACCCGCGGATTCGAGTTCGACAGCCGAAAGGTCGACTGAGCGACCGCTGCGTGGCGCCAGCTGGAGTCCGCATCGCGTATGACCGCGCGACGGACAGGGCGAACGCGATCTGGTGAGGGATCGTCATGACCATCAACATCGATGACAGATACTCCGAGAGCAACCGCGCCGTTCCGGTGGTCCGGCCGTCTGGCCTCTTCGAGATGACGCTGGAGGTTTCCGACCTCGCGGTCTCGGAGCGCTTCTATCACGATGTCATCGGGCTGCCCATCGCTGAGCGCTGGACCGACGACCGCCCAGCCATCTGGCTGGCATTGGGTCGAGAGGGTTTCCTGGGGCTCTGGCCGCCGGAAACTGGTGGAGCCGCAGCCATCCACGGCGGCCGCGGTGGCCAGCACGTCCACTTCGCGCTTCGCGTACCGATGGGTACGCTGGACGCCATCACGGCGCGACTTGAATCTCTTGATTACGCGGTTGAATCCTGGGACTTCGGCAACGGTAACCGGGCCATCTACCTCAACGACCCCGACGGAAACGTCGTCGAGCTTACTGAACGCGCAACACTTTGGGACGGTAGCGCGGCAACCGAGGGTGTTAGCTGATGGGTGACAGGTGCAGGGTACGAGTTCAGGAGGGGCGAGCAGGCGTTGCTTCGACTCCCTGA
>DASUQU010000372.1:0-4636 GCA_036280495.1 Thermomicrobiales bacterium
TCGGGTCCACCGGATCGGGCTAGGTCGATCACCCGCTCTCCCGCCAGTAGCCCGAAACGGGGTTCATCCCTGTCATCCACCGAAAAGTATGCGAGCCCCACGCTTTCTCCCTCGAAAACTCTCGCGAGTCTGCCGCGCCAAGTAGCGCTTCGGGTCCGGTCGACGTTGCATAATCGCGTGTAGCAGCCCCTGCTCTTGCCTGATTCGCCCCGAAAGGGCGCGTTAAGCCCAGCCCTCGCTTCGGGCGCGACGTTGCAAGCGCTCGAGGACGTCGGCCAACCGCTCGTCGCCCTTCCCGTCGACGAGATCCAGGTCGACCCCTGCGTCGGCAAGCGAGCGCCGGAAGCGAAGGACCAGCGCGAGCTCTTGGGGGGTGAGATCGTAGCCGTGCCTCACAAGCGTCGCCGGCAGATCGTCTCTCGCCTCGTCTCGAAACGTGGGGTCGGACATGACTTGCTCGGCGAGCCGTTGCAGCACCTCGATACGAACCGGACCGTCTTCGGAAGATATCACCGTAACATCGTCCTCGCCTGGAGGTGTTATTGTCAGAATGACCGCGATTGTACATCCCCCGTGACGGAGGCAGCGTTAGCACATGGTGGGGGTTCGTGAATTACTGTGGCGAACGATATGACGAACGAGTTGGAGGCGCCGACGACCGCCTCGCAGCCGGAAACCGTCGACAATCCCGCAGCCGGCACCGATGGGCCGCAGCGGGTCCCATGCCCGAGATGTGGGTCGGTCGCGACAGGCGACGAACCGGCCGATACTTTTCGGGTCTGCCCCGTTTGCGGCTATCACCATCGTGAGTCAGCTCGAGCCGCGATCCTCAGGCTCGTAGACGGGGATAGCTTTCGTGAGCAGGACTCCGGGCTCGCCTCGACTGACCCACTTCACTTCGTAGACGAGTCCGCCTACCGCGAGCGATTGCTGGCGTTGAAAGCAGAGACCGGCGAGGCCGACGCACTCGTCTCAGGCTTCGCTCGGCTTCAGGGCCACGAGGTTGCCATCGCGGCGCTCGATTTCGGGTTCTTGGGCGGGAGCATGGGGGTCGTCGTCGGCGAGAAGCTAGTGCGCATCGCCGAGCGCGCACGCGAGCGCCGCTTGCCCCTCATTTCCATCTCCGCCAGCGGTGGCGCCCGCATGCAGGAGGGAATGCTCTCTCTCTTGCAAATGGCGAAGACCTCGGCGGCGGTCCAGCGCCTGCGTGAAGCGGGATGCCCATACATCTCCATCCTGGCGCATCCGACGACTGGAGGGGTCTTCGCGTCATTCGCGAACCTGGGCGATATCATCCTCGCGGAACCCGGCGCTCTCATAGGCTTCGCGGGTCCCCGCGTAGCGGAACAGATCATCGGTCAAAAACTTCCCGAAGGGTCCCACACGGCCGAGTTCCTTTACGCCCACGGCATGATTGACGCAATAGTCGATCGGCGTGAGCAGCGGGATTATCTCGCCAGGTGTCTGACGGTTCTGACCGCGCCACGGTCTGGTCATCAGCGGCGAGGACATACGTTCCGCGCCCGGCGCACCGGACCCGAACTTCCCGCCTGGGATGCCGTGCAGCGCGCCCGCGGCACCCGGCGACTCACCAGCGTCGACTACCTTGAACGGATGCTCGGTGAATTCGTCGAGCTACACGGTGACCGTTCATCGGGCGATGATCCAGCGATCGTCGCCGGAATCGGCACGCTCGACGGCAAAGCCATCGCCGTCATTGCCCAGGAGCGAGGTCATCTCGAAGAGCGTGAGCGGCGGCACGACGGCCGCCCGTATCCGGAGGGTTACCGAAAGGCGCGCCGGGTGATGGATCTGGCCGAACGCCTTCATCTACCGCTCGTCACCCTGATCGACACACCTGGCGCCTACCCCGGCGTGGAGTCCGAGGCACGAGGACTCGCATCCGAGCTTGCGATTTCGCTCGCTCGGATGAGCGCGTTGCGCACTCCCATCGTCACGGCGGTGATTGGTGAGGGCGGCAGCGGCGGCGCTCTCGCCCTTGCGGTCGCGGACAGGGTGCTGATGCTGGACGGGGCAATCTATTCGGTAATCGCTCCCGAGGGCGCCGCGGCGATCCTCTATCGCGACGCCGCACGGGCGCCTGAGATCTCGGCAAAGCTGAAGCTGACCGCCCGCGAGCTGAAACGCCTCAGCGTCATCGACGAGATCGTCCCCGAGCCGGACACCGGGACAGATGCTGATCCAGATGCCGCCGCCGCGCTGCTCGCCGAGTCGATCATGAACGCACTCGCCGAACTTCAGCGGAAGCGGATTGGCCGCGTCGTACAGGAGCGGTACGACCGTTACCAGAGAATCGGCCGGCGACACGCGAGGCGGCCGCGTCGCAGGCTCGCGTTCCCTCGCAGAAGGCGCGCCGCATCAGGACCGGCAAATCCGATTTGATCAGACGGCTGCAGCAACCCTCGTCTGGACGGGGGTGCGCCAGTGCGCAAACCGGTCGTCACGGCCACGCAACACGTCGTCGAACGCTGCTTCCAGCGCGCGCGTCACAGGTCCAATCTCACCTCGGCCAACGGTGTACTTGTCGATGGCGACGATCGGGGTCACCTCGGCCGCGGTGCCGCAAGTAAAGACCTCGTCGGCAAGATACAACTCGGTGCGATCGACAGAGCGCTCAACGACCTCCAGGCCGAGGACTTCGCGTGCGAGCACAATGAGCGCGTCGCGGGTGATGCTCTCGAGAATTCCGCTGTTGACGTCAGGGGTAATGACCTGATTACCACTGACGAGCATGACACAGGCACCAGGACCCTCGGCAACTTTTCCAAGATGGTTGAGGAGGATCGCGGTGTCGTATCCGTCGAGCCGCGCCTCCATGCCAGCCAACTGGCTATTGCGGTAGTTGGAGAGATTCTTGATCCGTGGCGGCATGACATCTTCTGAGATACGGCGCCAGGAGCTCACCTTCGCCGTCTGTGTCATGCCGGACTTGAGGTGGGATGGCATCGGCGAGGTATTGATCAGGAGGGCCGTCTCTTGGCCAAGCTGTGCGAAGCGTTTGCCTGAGGTTTCCGCAGCGTAAGCTAGCGGCCGGATGTAGGTGTCTTCGCTAACATCATTCGCCCGGAGAAGGTCCGTTGCGGCGACGGTCAGTTCGTCCAAATCGTAATCGAGCGTGAAACGCACGAGGCGCATTGAGCGCTCCAGGCGCTCCAAATGCTCCCGCAAGCGAAAGATGTAGAGCTCATCATCGCCGGTGTAGGCGCGAATGCCTTCGAACACCGCTCCGACGGTCGACCACCCGAGCTCGGTAACGTGGATCGTGCACTCATCCCAGGGTCGGCGTTCTCCGTTCCACCATACGAATTCAGGATGCGTCATCTCTTGGTTCACTGACTCCTCCAACACCGATCGAGGATGGCGCGTTTTCACCGGCGTCGCCACTCCGTCACGGAGGGAGTATGGCACGTCGATCTGTCGCCAATCATCCGGATTTGGCCGCGAGGAAATTCGGCCGACTTTCGCCTGACAGGAGACCGGGGAGACCTGTCGGCCTCCCCGGTCCCCCTATCCAAATCGA
Source organism: Thermomicrobiales bacterium (assembly GCA_036280495.1). Taxonomy (GTDB): domain Bacteria; phylum Chloroflexota; class Chloroflexia; order Thermomicrobiales; family UBA6265; genus JACCXM01. The sequence goes on from DASUQU010000372.1 coordinate 3,542, forward strand.
ATGAATCTCGGTCGGCTCGCTACTGTGCGGGCCGGCCCTCGATCCGCACGTCCGAAACCATCCGGACGTAGATGTTGCCTTCAGGCACCGTGAATCCCTGCCGGTTCACGGCGACGTCCTTGACCCACGGCTTGAAAGCGTACTGGTCCAGGCGATAGACAACCGGGATGTACCCGACATCCTCCTGGATCACCCGCTCAGCTTGCTTGTAGATCTCCAGCCGCGCATCGGGATCTGGTTCCGACTTGCCCTGGTTCACCAGATCATCAAACTCGGCGTTTGACCACGCCTGCCGCTTTCCGGAGGCCTTCTGGCTGTAGAACATGTCGCCGTAGCCGTTGTTCGGATCCGGGTAGTCGTACCACCAGCGAATCCAGACGAGCTGGAACTCGTTCTTGAAGAGTTCCGGTCGCCAGGATGCCTCAGGCCAGACTTGGATGTTGATGTTCATGCCCAGGTTTTCCTGAAGCTGGGCCACGATGTCGTTCGCCATCAGATCGGAGTTGTAAACCTCCTCCTGACCGCGCATGTGCATCGTGATCTCAGGCCAGTTCTGGCCGCCTTCGTAGGGCGTCCCGACCAGCAGCTCCTTGGCCATTGCCGGATCAAACGCCTGGATGGCGGCGATCTCCGGATCGTCGATGTATCCGAACACGCCTGTCGGCACCATGCCGTAGGCTTCAGCGGCCAGCCCGTTCGTCAATTCAACAAGACGGCTGCGGTCGACCGCGTGGCTCAATGCCTGACGCACCTTCAGTCCGACTTCATCATTCTGGAACGGCTCCTGCCCGTTCGAAGGAACGAGCATCCAGATGCCAGGATAGACATACTGCCTGAGCTGCTCGGACAGCTCGGGGGTGTCCTGGTATCGGGTGAGGTCGGAGGCTGGGATGTTCACCCAGTCTAGCCTCTGGTTGCCCTCGCCGCGCTCGTAAGTCAAGACGGCTGCATCAGCGGGAACGATCGGCAGGTAGGCCTTCTTGACATCGAGATTTTCCGCATTCCAGTGGCCCGGATTGGGTGACATTTCGACGACGACGTCGTGCTCCCACCGGTCGAGTTTGTATGGACCGTTGGCCCAGAATGGAACGCTCC
>DASUQU010000373.1:0-7306 GCA_036280495.1 Thermomicrobiales bacterium
TCTCGGCGACGCTGCCCATGAGCCACCGCGGCACGCCACTGCGCCCGTGGCTCGTCGCGACGAGGAGATCCCCGGTCTTGGCCGCGTCCGCGATGGTAAAGAAGGGCGATCCTTCCAACACATCCCAGGTTGTTGAAACCCCTTCGTCTTCGAGACGTGCGGCGACCGCCGTGAGGTACTCCCGCGCATCATGCTCGACGGCCTCGGTCATTTGCTCACACACCTCGGGGGAGGGCGAGACCAGCATCCCTCCCCTGTCGACCATGGGGGTAAGGACGGCCGCAAGATTGAGCGCCCGCACGAGGTGGACCGGGATCCGCAGTTGCTTGGCGCGATCGACCGCCACCGGCAAAGCCGCCTCTGCCCGGGTTGACCCATCCAGGGGCACGACCAGGCGCCGGATGGTGACCGGGGACAGCGGGGACCCGTCGGGATGAGCGCGCACGAGCAACACCGGGATGGGCGACTGACGGGAAACACGGTCGGCGACACTGCCGAATGTCACTCGACCGAGAGCACCACGGCCATGGGTCGTCATCGCGACGACGCCAATCCGGTGCCGTGTGATCGCCTCGAGGATCTCCCCGGCCGGGTCCCCCTGGACGATGTCCGTAGTCCACCGGATGCGGGTGCCGGCAATACGCACTTTGACCCGTTCCAGCTCCGCCCGGGCCGCCGCAGTCTCAGCTGACTCGGATGCCGCCTCGAGCGTCCACATCAGCTCAGTCAGGAGGGGATCGAGTTCCGGTATGACCCGCAGCAAGACGCCCGCTTCCGCATCTGGAACCAGGGCGTGGGCGTACGGAAGCGCCTGCTCCGCCACGGACGAACCGTCGAGCGGGATGAGTACGGCCGAGATCATCCCTGCCTCCTTCTACCCGCCTACCCGCAACCATGATGAGGCGCGCGATCGCGTGCCCCTGTCATGCTCGGGTTCCAGAACAACTTCGGGGCGAGAGGAGCTGTTCTTCGAGTCAATCATGCGTTCGCACCGAGTTCCCGTCGCATGGCCTCGACCGTCGTCTGGTAGTCGGTGGCGGAGACGGCGTGGACATCCCAGGCCATAAGGTCCATGTAGGGCTCGACGATCTCACTCACGTCCTGCGGGGTCTCAGCCTCGATTAGCAGGAAGCCGGCACCACCGCCGGCCAACGTGTACCAGCCCTTGATGCGCTCCGGGTGACCGGCTCCGAGGTTGTCCTGCTCGAGGAGCCGACGACCGACCGCCTCGCGCGATGTCCCGGGATACCAGGTGAATCGGCAATAGAACAGCATCTTGCGTCCTCCTCAACGGTACTGTGACTGATGCGCATGGACATGCTACCGCCGCTCTCGATCCTGCCTCCTGGCCCACATGGAGTTGTAATGGTTCCGCTCGATTTTCGAACGACCCGCGGCCCTCTGCGCGGCGAACCTCGGATCACTCCAAGATGCCGCGCGCCTCGTCATGCAGTCGTTTGAAGGCATAGCTGCGAATGCGCCGTTCGGACGGTGAAAAGGTGTCGGTCGCCGCGACCAACTCCCAGCCTTTGGCTCCCAAGCCCGCGATGACGGTCAGTAGCGCCTCGTGAGAAACATCCTCACCATGGCATTCAGTGCCGGAGGCGTACGAAATCTCGATGCACTCGCCGACGCTGTCCTGTTCGACGATGGCGTACTCCCACTTCAGTTTCGAGCCTGAGATACCCTGCTTTTCAGCGAGTATCTCTGCGTAGGGGAGCGCTTGCTCAGCGAGTTTTGAACCATCAGGTGGGGTAAGAGTAGGTTGCGACATCGTGACCCCCTTTCGAGGTACAGGGTAGAGATCACGGCTCAGGGGCACGCCAGCACCCGGGGTAGTTTGTAGCCTACCCCAACGGGTAGGGCTGGAGCGGATGATTAACCTCGTGGGATGAGCTGCTTCCTCGTCGGGGATCTCGCAACCTCACCCTCTGGGGCTATCAGCACGCGCATCACCCAGTTCTTGACAGGCGGGTGCCCGTGATTGCTCAGGCTTCGTCGGTAGTCGCTCATGCAGGAGGCGGCGCCAGTCGAGCCGCATCAGAAGGACGATGAGAGCAAATCCAGTCAGTCACACTATGCTCCGAGCGATACCTACCTCGTCACCTGGTACGTCAGGCCCGCTTGCTGCGCGATCGAGATACTCCCCTTCCTGCGGAAGGGGTATGTGGCGTGTGACCACCCCTCCAGGTAGGGACAGAAACCACCCCGTGTGGTGGGGTTCTGCCCACTCCTCGCTCATAAGCTAGATCACAGCGAGGGGATGCCCTCGAACGTTTGCATCCCTGGCCCCCAAAGGAGGAAGCGATGCCTGGGACACGCTGGTGTTTGTCATCGCTGCATCCGTCATCATGCTGCTGAACTGCGGGTCCATGTTGATCAGCGCGACGGGGCCGTGACCGAGGTCCTCATGTCCGGTGACGAGGGCAGTTCCGTCGCACACGTCAGCGCTTCCGAGACACCGATTGGGACGGCAAGGACCGATTGGAGGTTTGAACGATGAAGATTGCAACCATCGCGACCTCGCTGGCAGCGGGTATGAGCGCTGTCGTCTTCTTCAGGAAGGTACGCCCCTGGTACCTGAGCTGGGGGGCAACCGACGCCGAGGTCGCGCGTCCCATGCCGCTGGACGAGCAGGTTCGGAATCCGATGCTGAACAGCACGATGGCCATCACCATCGACGCGCCACCCGACAAGGTCTGGCCATGGCTGGCGCAAATGGGCGATCCGCCGCGAGCTGGCTACTACAGCTACACCTGGATCGAACGGCTGGTCGGGCTAAAGATCAAGAACGTCGCCACCATCTTGCCGCAGTTCCAGACGCTGCGCATAGGAGAGGCCCTGGATAAGGGGGGCACGATGCGCGTGCTGGCTGTGGAGCCCGGTCGCCACCTCGTTCTCGGTCCGCCGGACTCCGTCGACACGGTCAAGTGCACTTGGGCATTTGGTCTCTATCCGACCGGTCAGCAAGCGACGCGACTCGTCACGCGCTGTCGCGCAAGGTGGAGCTATCGCCGGATGCTGAAGGAGATGCCCCTGTACGCCTTACTGCCATGGCTCTTGATCGAACCGGGCGCCTTCATCATGGAGCGCAAGATGCTCCTCGAAATCAAAGAGCGGACCGAGCGCGTTCGGATCGCCGCAATTCCACCCACTTCAGCACCACCGGAGACCAATGGTTGGGAGATGGCGACCGCTTAGGAGCGGCGCTGAGAAGAGATAGGGAGGAGCGCGATGACTCCCAGAATCACCCGACGTTCGGTCGTGAAAGCCTCTCTGGCTCTGGGTAGCGCGACCGTCACTGGCATGCCACCCATCGACAGTCTCCCGCGCGCGCATGCTGCGTCTGGGCCCATCGTTGAGACCAGTTCCGGCCGGCTGGAAGGGGAAGCACAGGAGGACTTGCTCGTCTTCCGCGGTATTCCCTTCGCCAAACCGCCGGTCGGTCCGCTCCGATTTCAGCCTCCCGAGCTGCCTGACCCGTGGACGGGCCTCCGTGATGCGACGACCTTTGGACCCGGCGCGCCGCAGGGGGCAAACCCGTTCGAGATGCTGCTGACGGTCCTCGTGCCGGAGACCAGCGAGGACTGCCTCTACCTCAATGTCTTCACTCCCGGCACGACGGGCAAGCGGCCGGTCCTGGTCTGGATCCACGGTGGTGGGAACGTGGTTGGTGCCGGCTCGCAGAGGCTCTACGACGGCAGCGAGCTCGTCCGCCGCGGCGACGTCGTCATCGTCACGCTCAACTACCGGCTGGGGATTTTCGGCTTCCTGCACGGGACGTCTGTCACCGGCGAGGCATTCCCCACCTCCGGTAACGAGGGGCTCCTCGACCAGGTGGCGGCGCTGCGCTGGGTGCAGCAGGAGATCGCCGCCTTTGGAGGTGATCCGGACAACGTCACGGTCTTCGGCCAATCCGCTGGCAGCATGAATATCGCCGCCTTGATCGGCATGCCTAGTGCGCGCGGACTGTTCCACAAAGCCATTCTCCAGAGTAGCGGCACGGCCAGCCACAGCATGCCGCCGGAGGCGGGAGCACGGGTCTTTTCAGCCATCCTTGACGCGGCCGGCTTAGCCCCCGCTACTGCCGGGCAACTGCGGGAGTTCTCGGGCGAAGCGCTCCTGGATTTGCAGACGCGGGTGGGGATGGTGACGGGTGGCTTCTTCCCGGTCATCGACGGCGAGGTGTTGCCGCGCTCGAGCTACGAGGCGATCGCGGACGGGGAGACGGCCGGGATCCCAGTCGTGGTTGGGACGGTGCGCGATGAGTTTTCGATGTTCATGCTGCCCGATCCGAGCATTGCCGCCCTGGACGAGGCGAGTCTCCTCTCCCGCGTGGACGCGATGGCTCCGGGCCGGGGACAAGAGGCGATCGATCTCTACCGGAGGGAGCGTCAGGCGCGCGGTGGGGATGTCTCTCCGCCCGCGCTCTGGATCGCGATGATGACCGACCACGATTTCTTTGTGCCGGCGATGCGTTTCGCCGAGCTCCAGTCGGCGCATGCGCCGAGCTTCGCCTACCTGTTCACCTGGCCGTCTCCGGTCATGGGCGGTGCTTTCGGCAGTATCCACGGACTCGATCTGCCGTTCTGGTGGGGTCTGCGCAGGGATCCCGGATCCGCAGCCCTGATCGGCGACCTAGTGGCAGCAGAGCCGCTCTCGCACATGATGCAGGATGCCTTGCTGGCGTTCGCAAGGACGGGTGACCCGTCGACGAGTGCTATCGCGTGGCCGGCCTATGCTCCCCTGCAACGAGAAACCATGATCTTCGATCGCGCGAGCACGATCGAGGACGCACCGCGGGAGACAGAGCGCCAGTTCTGGGCGCGGGTACTCTGGGACTAAACCTACCCAACGAAGAATCCGCGTCGCTTGCCCCGTGCGAGAGGAGAGAACCTCAATGCCCCACCTGTTCATCGTCGCTGCCTCGGTACTGGCGATCGCCGCACTCGCTCCGGGGTTGACTCTTGCCCAGGACGACACGCCGACCCTCGACTTCGTGACCCCCGATCCCGCAGAGTGCCAAATCGCCCCGCGATCGATTGAATCGATCGTCGCCGCCCTTGCCACGCCTGTCGCCGGGACCCCTATAGTGGCCAAACCCGACAGTGACGTGGCTGCCGGTGAGCCCGGCGACGCTGAAACCATTGTGTCCGTGACCACGCTCGTGCGGGAGGCGACGGCCTGTGGGAATGCCGGCGACTACCGTCGCGTCTTTGCTCTCTACACCGACAACGGCTTGCGCGTGTTCGCCACCGACCGCGGAATGGCGGTGGAGCAACTGGCCGGCTTCTTGGGAGCGACACCCGTTCCCCTGCCCGAAGAGTCATGGCAAGCAGCCCGTGTGCGAGACGTGCGCGTCCAATCCGACGGACGAGTGACGGCCTTCGCTGATTTTCGCTCTCCCCAAGGCATCGGGACCGTCTTCGTTAGCCTCGTCAAGCAGGGCGACCGCTACTTCGTCGATTCCGAAGTGGTCGTTCCGCTGGTGCTGGGGACTCCTGTGCCGTAGTCGTCACCAACTAGCCACCTTCGATCAGACGTCTTCAGTGATCTGAGAAGAGGAGCCAGTTCATGTCCTGGCGGCGAGCGATCGTGGTCTGGCTCGGCCGGGTCGGTGTAGAGATCATCCACGAGATCGTGTAGTCATCCCAAGATCGCGTCGCGCGTGGAAGTGGTGGTCGACCGGTCTGAGCTTGCGCTGGTCGTCGGAGCTAGGCTGTCCATCTACGCGCTGGTGAAGCGATCAGTGCGGCGCCGGAGGAGAGAGCGTGCTGAACCGCAACTGGCGGGAAGCGACAGGGCGTCGTCCCACCCTACGACGACGTCTGGTGCTCGCACTCCTCGCCTTTCCGACGTTGGTAGCCGTTGGCACTCTCGGCTACATGGCGATCGAAGGCTGGTCGTTTTCTGATGCGCTGTTCATGGCCGCCACAACAATTACTACCGTCGGGTTTGGCGAGGTGCGCCCACTCACTGAGCGCGGCAGGCTCTTCACGATCCTGTTGCTGCTCGTTGGCCTCGCCGCCATCTGGTATGCCCTGAGTGTCCTCGTCAGCGTAGCGCTTGAAGGCGAGCTTGGGCTTCGTTGGGAGGAGCGACGCATGGAGCGACAGGTGAATCAGGTGCGCGATCACCACATTGTTGCAGGCGTTGGCCGGGTCGGGCGCCAGACAGCTCTGGCGCTGCGCGACTTGGGACATCAGGTGGTAGCCATCGATGCCGATCCTGTTGCGGTGAACGATGCGATCGCATCAGGGTTCCTGGCCGTCGAGGGCGATGCCACTGAAGACACGACACTGGCTCGCGCCGGCATTGACCGTGCTGCTGGGTTGATCGCGACCCTCGGCAGCGACGCCGACAACGTCTTCGTGACGCTCTCGGCACGTGCGTTGAACGCGACGCTGCCAATTGTCGCCCGCGCGAATGAGGCGAGTGCCGTTCCCAAACTGATCCGCGCCGGAGCTACCCAGGTGGTATCGCCCTACGATATGGCCGGGCGGCAGCTGGCACGGTTGGCATTGCGGCCGCGAACGGTCGACTTCATCGAGAACCTGTTCAAAGGACCATCCGGAGCGCTCGTCGTCGAAGACGTGCATGTGGATCCTGGCTCGCCGCTCGTCGGCATGTCTATCCAGGAGGTGCACGAGCGCGTGCCCCATGCCGTCTTTATCGCGGTGCGCCACGATGGCCAAATTCTGTCACCGCCAGCACCAGACTTCAGACTGGCCAGCGGTGACGAGATCGCCGCCGTCGGCACCGAGGCGAACCTTCGTCGCCTCGAGGACTCGTCGCAAGGTCTAGTCCGATAGACGGGATCCTGTCCACCAGCCGACTCCTAGTCCTGAGGGGTGTGATGAATTTCAGACTATTGCGTTAATGGCTAAGAGCTACCGTCTGACACCACTGCGGCGCCTTGCCAACATCCTGATGCGCCTGCTGCTTCGTCTCGGTCTGGCGCCGCGCACGACGATGCTGCTGACAGTTCCCGGGCGCCATAGCGGCACGCTGCGCTCGACTCCGGTCACCCTGGTTGAGATGGATGGGCAGCGCTGGCTGGTCGCTCCTTATGGGCCGGTGGGGTGGGTACGCAATGCTCGAGCTGCTGGGCAGGTAGAGCTGAGCCGCGGCCGGCGCTCCGAGATGGTGCGGGTGAAGGAACTGGCGCCGGAGGCGGCCGCACCGATCCTCAAAGCCTATCTGGAACGGGTCCCCATAACCCGGCCCTATTTTGACGCCGCCCCGGATGCGCCATTGGTCGCGTTCGCGGCCGAGGCCTCTAAGCATCCGGTCTTCCAGGTCATTC
>DASUQU010000374.1:0-3996 GCA_036280495.1 Thermomicrobiales bacterium
GAGTCGCTGCGCCTGGCTACGGAGGTCGCCGCGGACGTTGACGTGATCTACCCGGCGCACGATTCCGTGCCTCTGGTCCCCGATGACGTGCGCGCGATTCACGATGCGTACGAGACGGTCTGGACTGGGCGGCCACCTGACGGGCACGACACCCTCTATGGTTATCGCACCGCCGACCACGAGTTCGGTCGCTTCTCGTTCCACCTGCCGCCGCACGACGGATCCGAATAGGACTGTACGTACACCTTCCTGGTCCGTATACTTCGCGTATGGATCCGCCGCTCCACACCCCGTGGAGCGGCGGTCTTTTGTGATCTTGAGGAGCCGGATCGCCGATGGCAGCCGGAAGGCGTATGAAGCCAGCCGCGCACGATCGACCGTCCGCACCTGCGGACGGTCCGGCCAGCGCCCGGGAAGACGAGCGCCGCCGCCTGGCCCGGGACCTCCACGATGGCCCGGCCCAGACGCTGGCGGCGGCACTGTTCGGAGTCGATCTCGCGCTCAGCGCGCTCGATCGAGCGACGACGACGGCGCGGGACGAGCTCCTCGCCGCACGGGCGCTGCTGCGTGAAGCACTCGATGACGTGCGCGCCCTGATGGCCGGATTGCGGCCGCGTCTGCTCGAGGAGCGGGGAGTCGTCGTCGCCCTGAACGACCTGGCCGCCATGCCGCCGTTGTGGGGAACGGAGGTCTCAGTCGAAACCCAGGGTATCCGCCCGGGAGAGCGATTGCCGGCAGAGATCGAGCTGGCGCTCTTCCGTATCGCGCAGGAGGCGGTCAGCAACGCGCGACGGCATGGCGCGGCGAACCGCGTCCAGGTGTCGCTCGCGGTGAGGCCCCATGTCGCCGAGCTGCTTGTAGTCGACGACGGACGCGGCTTCTTGTGGGAACCGGAGTTTGGCTGGGCCGGCAGGGGAGAGGGATTGCCCGGAATGCGCGAGCGGGTGGAGCTCCTGGGAGGAACGTTACGAGTCGAGTCGGCGCCGGGAGCCGGGACGCGGGTCGTGGCACTGTTGCCCTTGCCGTTGGGCTAGTCCCCGCCTCGGGAAGCGAGAGTGGTTGAACGTGAACGCGAAGGAGCGTGAGGCATGAACCGGACTGGGATCCTCGTCGTCGACGACCACCCGCTCTTCCGGCGGGGAATACGCATGAGTCTGGAAGGGGAGCGAGATCTCCTCGTGCTCGCCGAGGCGGCGGACGGACCGACGGCCATTCAGGCGGCGGATCAATTCGCTCCCGACGTGGTCCTGCTCGATATCAGCCTGCCGACAATGTCGGGTTTCGACGTGGCGCGAGCGATCAAGCGCCGGCATCCGCGGACCGCGATCGTGATTTTGACGATGCACGAGGATGACGGTCACCTCTTCGCCGCTATCCGCTGCGGAGCCGATGCCTTCGCCGCGAAGGCCATCGAGATCGAGGAGCTAGCGCGCCTCATCCGCTACGTTGCGGCGCCGGAGACGGAAGCGGTGACGCCGTCGTTCGTCTCAGCTCGACTCCTGGACGAGGTCCGCTCCGGCGCGCGGCGCGACGCGCTAGAGAGCGAGGATTACTCACCGTTGAGCCCACGCGAGATCGAGATCCTCGGCTTCGTCTCGCAGGGGCTGAGCAACAAAGAGATCTCAAGCATCCTCTCCATCTCGGACCAGACGGTCAAGAACAACATCACCTCGATCTTGCGTAAGCTGCAGGTCAACGACCGGACGCAGGCCGTCATCTACGCGCTGCGTCACGGGTGGATCGATCTCGGCGCCGAGGAGGCGGTCTAGAGCGGCGGGACAGGGGCGGCGTCGAGGCCGTTCGCGCCTGGCACCGCCTCCCGCCAGGCGCCGATGCGGCGGAATCGATCGTGGCGAGCGGCACGTAACCGCTCGATCGCGTTCGCGTCGTCCCGTGGAAACTCGCGCCCGAGCTCCCTCAGATGGCGGGCGATGGCCTCGCCAGTGGCCAGGATCGCTTCCTTCGGCTGCTCGTGGGCGGGCAGCGGTTCCGGGATGACCTCATCGACGATACCGAACCGAGCCAGATCGGCCGCGGTAATGCGCATCGTCTCGGCCGCTTCGGCGGCGCGCGCGGCGTCTTTCCAGAGGATGGCTGCGCAGGCTTCCGGGGAAGCGACGGCGTAGATGGCGTTCTCGAGCATCAGGATGCGATCAGCGACGCCGATAGCGAGTGCGCCGCCTGACCCCCCCTCACCGATGACGACGGCGATCGTCGGCACCCCAAGGTCGGCCATGGTCAGCAGGCTCTCCGCGATCGCCGTCGCCTGACCACGCTCCTCCGAGCCAATGCCCGGTTCCGCCCCAGGGGTGTCGATAAAGGTGATCACCGGGAATCCGAATTTCTCGGCATGGCGCATCAACCGCTCCGCCTTGCGGTACCCCTCCGGTCGGGCCATGCCAAAGTTACGAGTGATGTTCTCCCTGGTGTCGTTCCCTTTTTGATGCCCGAGGGCGATGACCGTCTGCCCGTCGAATGACGCCAGCCCGCCAATCAGGGCAAGATCGTCGCCAAAGGACCGGTCACCATGTAGTTCTATCCAGTCGGTCATCAGCGCGTTGAGATAGTCCAGGGTATGCGGCCGCTCGGCGTGACGGGCCAGCTTGACTCGCTCCCAGGCCGAAATGGCGCCTGGTCCGGTGGAGGTGGCCACGGTGGCGCCCTCAGTCATCGCCAACCGTGGCTGGCTCGGCGTGTGGCCGCGGAATCTCCGTGGCCGCGTCTTGCGGGAGCTGCCGCGCTGATCGCGCGTAGTGCCGGAAGAGGGTGGCAAGCGTGGCCGAGAGATCGGCCCGCGGCACGATCATGTCGATCATGCCGTGCGCGAGGAGAAATTCGGCGGTCTGGAATCCCGCGGGGAGCTTCTGCCGCGTGATCTGCTCGATCACCCTGGGACCAGCAAACCCGATGAGGGCACCAGGCTCGGCCAGCACCACGTCGGCGACGGTAGCGTAGGACGCCGTCACTCCTCCGTAGCAAGGGTCCGCGAGCAGCGCGATGTGGGGGACACCGGCCCGTCCCAGCCGCGCCAGGGCAGCGACGGTCTTCGCCATCTGCATGAGCGAGTAAAGACCTTCATGCATGCGGGCGCCACCTGACGAGGAGACGGTCAGCAGGGGCGTCCTACGGGCGGCGGCAATTTCGACAGCGCGAACAAGCTTCTCGCCGTAGACCGAACCCATGCTGGCGCCGAGGAACTCGAAATCGCTCACGGTCAGTGTCGCCGGCACGCCCCCGATCGTGGTCGCGCCGACGACGAGGGCCTCCGCCTCGCCAGACTTGCTCTGGGTCTGTTCGAGCTTGCGATCGTATGGACCGGCGCCATCGACAAAGCCGAGTGGATCTCCCGGCCGGATGTCGGCGTGGAGCTCAACGAATGAGCCGGGGTCGCTCAGTTGGGCAATTCGCTCGCGGGCGCGTAACCGGAAATGGTAGGAACACTTCGGGCAGACGTGGGAGCTGCGCTCGAGCTCGCGCGAGTAGATCAGCTCACCGCAGCTCGGGCATTTGATCCACAGGTCCTCCGGGATCTGAAGATCGGCGCGCTCCTCCTCCGCTTGTTCGGGACGAAACTTGCCCCGGCGGTGGAAGAAATCCCGCATCGCCGGCATGGCGCTCCTTTTCGCGTCGTCGATGGGAGCCTGGAAAATGGCCGAGTTACGCTGCGGACGTGGCTCGACCTGAGAGCATACGGCACCTTCCGAGGTCGGGCAAGACCCGTTCCGCGGCGATCAACCGGTCGCGCGGGCGGGAAATGACCTGGTTTCTGGTGCCGCAATGGGCGATGGTCGCCATTGGCGCTCGTGGCCGAGCTGCGGGACGATGGCGGCGGCGATCCCAAGCGCGAAGTTGACGATCAAGGCGAGCTGGTAACCGCCGGACGCCTCGAAGATCACCCCACCCAGGAAGGACCCCAAGCCGAATCCGAGGTTCATAAAGGTGAAGAGGGATCCGAAAATGAAACCGAGATTTTTCGGACCATAGCGGTCGGCGGCG
>DASUQU010000375.1:0-2505 GCA_036280495.1 Thermomicrobiales bacterium
AGCATCTACCGCCCGTGGTTGTCGGGGGACGCGTCGCGATTGAGCACCCGGGGGCAATTCGCGCTTTGGGGGCAATTCCTGTCATCGAGGAGCATCCAGCCGCGGCGCTCACCGTCGTTACGGCGCTTCTCCAACCGTCGACCGCTGCCATGGCTACTGGGAGTGAACGAGAGAGCTAGTGTCCTCCCGACCATCGTGATGCTCAGGTGCGGGAGCATGGCAGTGCGCTTCCTCTGAGATGTCACTGGTCACAATCACTACCTGACGGCCCGCCTAGCGCACCCACGCGCCGGCTCCTCGACATCGAAAGTCCCACTGCCGTGACATCGACCTGGCACTCCACGTGCGACGCCTGAGCGGCGTCGCAGTCCTAGACATTCCCTTGGACGGGAGAACTCCGATGAAGCAACAAGCAGTACTGGGCGGTTTGGTGGCCGGGCTCGCGGGAGTGGCCGCGATGACCGCGGCCGAGAAGCTGGAACAGGTGGTCACGCGCCGTCCCAACTCCTATGTGCCCGCGCACACCCTGGAGCGGCTCTTGAGGTTGCCCCACGAACCGGACGCCGAGCGACAGGGTCTGAACTGAGCCATGCACTGGGGGCAAGGTATCCTGCTCGGCGCGACGCGGGGGCTGATGGCGGAGCGAGGGTTGCGCGGTCCGGTCGGCTCGTTCCTCTTCCTCAATCTCCGGCTCCTGAATGACCAGACACTGGAGAACGCGACCGGAGTGGGAGCCCCGCCCTGGACATGGCCGGTTGACGAGCAGCTGATCGATCTCCTGCACAAGGGGATCTACGCGTTCACGACCGGACTCGTCGCCGACCGGCTCGTGACCGGACCTCCAAGTATCCCGGCGCCACGCGAACCATGGGAGACTCGTTAGTTCGTCGCGCTCGGCCAATGAAAACGGAGCTGAGATGACTGACGGCCGGCACGCGACGTCGAGTGAGCTGGACGGAAATCGACTCCTCGTTACGCTCGAGCAGCTCCTGGCGATCGACGAGACCGATCTCCACGGGGCGCTCGACCGCGCCTGTCACATGGTGGCCGAAGCGCTACGCGCAGACAAGGTCGACGCAACCCTCTACGATTCGTCCACCGAGACCTTGATCGCCGCCGGCACCAGCGACACCCCCATGGGCCGGAAGCAGCACGCCATCGGCATGAACCGCCTGCCGGTGGCAAATGGCGGCCGCGAGGTCGACGTATTCCTCACCGGGGTGCCCTATGCGACTGGTCAAGCCGATCAGGACCCGGGGCAACTGCGCGGCATGACAGAGGGACTCGGTATTCGCTCTGCAATCATGGTGCCACTGGAAGTGGCGGGAACGCGCCGCGGTGTCTTCCTCGCCTCTTCCGCTCGACCAAATTTCTTCACCGAAGATGACGTTCGCTTCCTGGAGGCCGTCTCGCGCTGGGTGGGGATGGTTGCCCAGCGGGCCGAGTTGACGGAGCGGATCGCGACCGAGGCCCGGGAGCAGGGACGGCGTGTGGCAGCCGACGAGTTGATCGCGACCCTGGCGCACGATCTCGGCAATCTCCTGGCGCCTGTCAAGGGCCGGATCGATCTCCTGAAGCGGCGAGCCCGTCGTGAAGACCGGCAGCGCGATCTGCGGGACATCGAGGAGGCGGCGCGCGCGGTCGATCGTGTCGTCGCCCTCGTCGCCGATCTCCTGGATAGCAGCCGTCTGGAGCAGGGTCTGTTTGCGCTCAACCGACAACCGGTGGACCTCGTCGACCTGGTACGCGAGACCTGCGCGGCCCTCACGACAAACTCCATGCCGATTCGGGTCGAGGTCTCCGATCAAGACGTCGTTCTCGCCATGGACCCCAACCGGATCCGGCAGGCACTGGAGAACCTGCTCTCTAACGCCATCAGGTTCTCGCCGGCAGGAGCGGCTGTGGTCGTAGAGCTCGATGTCGATTCATCCGGCGCGGAATCCTGGGCGGTGGTGACGGTGACCGACCAGGGGCCGGGGATTCCCCCGGAGCTCTTCCCTCGTCTCTTCGATCGCTTCGCGCGGGGCCCGGGCTCCTCGGGGCTCGGGATCGGACTCTACCTCGCGAGCCGCATTGTTGCCGCCCACGGCGGGACGCTGACCGCCGATCCGGACGCGACTATCGGCGCCAGATTCCAGATGAAACTGCCTCTCGCCGACGCGGCGCTCAGCGAGGTTGATGGGTGATGGGCTATTGGTTATCGGCTATCGGCCCTAGGCTTTAGCTTTCTTCCGACTTCCAACTCCCGAACTCCCTCGAACGCTCCGCTATCATCTGCCGAGCGTGGCATGCCGCCAGTGCTTTTGGAGAATGCGCAGCATTGCGCGGTACAGCGGTGGCCGCCGGCCACGAATCATGAGGAGCGACAACGAACATGGTGGAGCGGATGACGGGCGGGCAGGCAGTGGTGCGCTCGCTGGCGGAGCATGGGGTCGAGGTTGCCTTCGGCATCCCCGGTGTGCATACCCTGGCGCTCTACGACGCGTTGATCGATAGCCCCATCCG
>DASUQU010000376.1:0-2849 GCA_036280495.1 Thermomicrobiales bacterium
TGCGGCGGCGCATCGACGAGATGAGTAACGAGGAGTACCAGGCGCTCATCCGCCTGCGCGACGGCGCGGAGCTACGTCGCCGTCTGGCCGACGTACCCAATACGGCCGAGGCGCAGGCGATCCAGCTCGCCATCGCCGGGATCGCCGATGAGGACCTGCCGCGGGTCGTCTCCAATCTCGCCGGGCACGACCTGCCTCGCCTGCTCGAAGTGCTGGGCGAAGCAGACGCCGTCGTGGACGCACCGGTGGTCGTCTTTGCCTACACCATCAAGGGGTTTGGGCTGCCGCTGGCCGGCGACCCGCTCAACCACTCGATGCTGCTGACTCAGACCCAGATGGACGAGTTGAGGGTGCACCTGGGTGTACCCGAAGACGATATTTGGGCCGCGTTTCCGCCCGATTCGCCCGAGGGTCTCTTGTGCGCGGAACGGGGCGCGGCGTTCTCCGCACCACCGACGGTGATCACGCCGCCGCTGCCTGCTACGGTCATCCCGGAGAGCCTCGGTGCTACGCATCCGGCGGTGACCTCGACGCAGGAGGCGATGGGCCGGGCGCTGGTGCGGCTGGCGGAAACGCCGGAGGTTGGGGAGCGGGTCGTTACGCTCTCGCCGGATGTTGCGACCTCGACCCATCTGGCAGGCTGGATCAACAAGGTCGGGGTCTTCGCGCCTGAGGCGTCGGCGGACTACGAGGAAGGCGCGCAGCGGATGCTGCGCTGGCTGCCGGGACCGGAGGGGCGCCACATCGAGCTCGGCATCTCCGAGATGAACCTCTTCATGGCGCTGGGGCAGTTCGGTCTCTCCTATGAGCTGACCGGTCAGCACCTGATCCCCATTGGCACCGTCTACGATCCGTTCGTCTGTCGTGGGCTCGATGCTCTCATCTATGGGCTCTATGGCGGGGCTAAGATGATCTTCGCCGGGACTCCTTCAGGCGTGTCACTCTCGCCGGAGGGAGGCGCCCATCAGAGCACGGTCACCCCCTCGCTTGGCGTCGAGCTGCCGGGTCTCGATTTTTACGAGCCGGCTTTCGCCCGCGAAGTCGAGTGGGCGCTGCTGGAAGCGCTCCGCCAGTGCTGCGACCGGGAGCACGGTCTCTCGAGCTACTTCCGGCTTTCGACCAAACCGATCGACCAGAAGCTGATCGACGAGGCACTGGCTCGATTGGGTGAGGACGAGCTGCGGCGACAGACACTCCTGGGCGGCTATCGCATCGTCGACCGGCGCGTGGCGGCGCCGGATCTGCCGGCCCGGGATACGGTCCAGATCGCGGCCGGTGGCATCATGGTGCCGGAGGCGATGGCGGCGGCGCAGCTGTTGCACGAGGAGGGCCTGGCCGCCAACGTCATCAACGTCACCAGTGCGCGCCGGCTCTATCGGACACTGCGCGAGGCGCGTGGCCAGCTTCTTGCCGACGCGCGGCGCGACGCCGATCTTGGCCATCTGGCCACATTGATCCCGGCGGACGAGCGGCGCGCCCCGATCGTGACTGTCCAGGACGGCGCTTCGCACGGATTGGCCTTCCTGGGCAGCATCTATGGCGCCCCGACCGTGCCGCTGGGCATGGACCTATGGGGCCAGTCCGGCTCCCGCGCCGAGCTCTACGACTACGCCGGGATCGACATCGAAGAGATCGTCAACGCGGCGATGTTGGCGCTCGAGCTGAATGAGGAGTAGGGGCTCCTACGCCGCTGTGACGAGATCACTCGTTCCGCGGGATGATGCTTCGCCGTTCTCCGGTCACGGCACGACCAGCAGCGTAGCTTCCATCCCCTCGTCGCGATGCTCGCCCTCATCAACAGGGCAATAGACGACGTACTCACCGGGCGGAAGCTGAGCCGAGAGGATGCTCGACTCGCCGGATTCCAATGGCGCGGGTAGTTCGAAGACGAGACCATTGCCTTCGATGACGAGGCCATGCTCCTCAGAGCCCTCGTTGGTGACGACAAAATTCACCTGACCGGCGCGGATCTCCTCCGGTATGTCGATCAGCCATTCCAAAAGGACGAGGTCGACGACCTGGACCGGCTCCGCGGTGGGCGTCGGTTCGGGGACTGGCTCCAACGCCGCCGGCGTCGCGGCGGCGATCAGCTCCCGGGTCTCGGCAACGGTCCGCTCGCCGGCCAGGAAAACTGACGCGCCCGTCGTGCCGGGATCGCCGGGTGCGAGGAAGGCGATGCCAGTGAACCCGGAGCCGTTGCGCTCGGATAGCTTGACGACCAGCGATCCATCCTCGCCGACGACGCCCCCGATCTCACCGCAGGCAACGACGGTCTCGCTCGCCTCCGCCGAGAGCAGCACGACAATACTGGACTGCCCGCTCAGGAGCGATTCGAGCGGGATGGGGATGGTGGTGTAAGAGCTGTCGGCTTCGATGGCCGCACCCTGCCCCTGGGCTGCACCTTCCGCAGAATCCAGTGGTGTCAATGAGGCGATAGTCTCGCCCGGCTCGTCACAGGAACCCGAGAGCACTTCCCCTGGCCGCTCGGTGACGAGTTGATCGAAGTCGATGGCGACCGGAGTGGCCGGTGTCGCCGGCGTCGCCTCGCCCTCTTGCGCCAGCGAGCGCCCGGGACGATTCCCGCCGATGCTCGCTGCCAGCAGGAGACACAGGATCAAAGCAATGAGCGCCGGGCGTGCCAGCGCTACCCACCTGCGGTCATCCGGATCCAACGCTGTCCCTCGCTCCCCGTCTTCCCATCCCGAGCAGGCACCGTACCAGAGCGTCCTCGATCAGGGCAATGAGGGGGATGGGTGGTGGGTTATAGGGCTCTAGGGACGATACGATGGTAGGAATCGAGCGGCCTGAGAGGCGCGGCAACCACGAAGGCGGCTGGGCTCCAAAGCCCA
>DASUQU010000377.1:0-6690 GCA_036280495.1 Thermomicrobiales bacterium
GATGGGCGCCGGGACGATCGCGAGTCGCGGCCGCACTGTTGTCCTGGAGATCGGTGGGCGCGACGGTATTGAACTTCAGCTCACGGAACTACGCGGCCATCCTCACGACCTCAACTACTTCCGCGCCTTCGGTATCGAGCCAACCGAGCGCCGCATCCTTGTGCTGAAGAGCGCCGCGCACTTTCGGGCCGCCTTCGAGCCTATCGCAACCAAGGTGATTGAGGTGGACGCCCCGGGAATCAGCAGCCCCGACCTCACCACCTTTCCCTACCAACGCCTCCGCCGTCCGATCTACCCGCTCGATCCCGAGGCGAACTGGTCGCCGGCACCATGACCACCAGGCCCAGGGCGACGGCTTGCGCGGCATGAGCAAGACCGGCCGTCACAGTCTCCTGTCTGGACGCCCGTAGCTCGACGTTGACGAGCGCCAGCTTCATCGACCAGTTCTCCCTCCCCGACCCGCCCTTCTCCGGTGGCAGGCTCCCGCTGAAGTTTGCCTTTATCATCCAGTACCAGGTTACGGCGTCAAGCAGTGGGAGAAGCGCTGTCACCATCGGCCAGTGGGTGGTGCCTCCGCATCGGGTGCGACATTCAATTGCGTTCTCCGGATCGATGAAGAGCGAGCAGCGCTGCTGCGGTTCGCCGCGCAGTCGGCGACGTTTTGAGGAGGAACGATACCGATGGAGAACTGGTCTGGCGTGCGGGAGCAAACCCTCGATCATCTGCAACCGCAAATGGAAGTCGCATTCTCACTCCAGGAGTACAGCGATCGGCTGCGGAAGGTTCGCGACGTTATGGCACGCGAGCAAATCGACTTGCTGTACCTCTCGGCACCCGAGAGTCTGCACTACCTTAGCGGCTACCAGAACGAGTGGTATCAGGCGCAGAGTCCACCAATCTGGCCTGCCGTGAGCGGCATCGCGGTTCACGTCGACCACGAGCGGTTCATCCTTTTCGATCAGTATGAGGAAGCCATCCTCGACCGCTACCAGACCGTCTCCACTGATACCCGCCACTTCCCGCGAACAAAGCAGACATCGGCCATCGACTTCGTTGCCTCGGAACTCAAAGCTGAGGGGTGGCTCTCCGGGGTCGTCGGATTAGAGATGCGGAGCTATCGCCCCAATCGGATTCTCAGCGAGCAATTTGAAACGACGTTTGAACGCGAGGGCTGCCGTATTGTGGACGGGACCGACGTGGTCCGGGAGGTGCGATCGGTCAAGTCACCGACTGAATTAGGCTACATCGAGACGGCCTTGCGTATCGCGGATATCGGCATGCAAGCCGCAATCAACAGCGCCCAACCCGGCGTGACCGAACTGGACATCTACGGCGAGATCATGGCGGCTATGGCGAAGGCGGGCGGCGAAAACCCGAGCATCACCCTGCCGGTTCTCTCAGGTCCGAAAACCGCCTCGCCCCACGGATTGGCGTCTCGAAAGACGATCATGCCGGGCGAGATCGTGGTCGTTGACGTCTGCGGTGTCTACCATCGCTACCACGCCAACGTAGCCCGCACCCTGTCGATGGGCCAACCACACGCCGACGTCGCCACGATGCATGACAAGTCGGCCGGGTCGTTCAGCGTGCTCAGGGAGATGATCCGCCCGAACCTGCCAGTGGCCGAACTGAACGAGGCACTTGTTCAGTACTATCAAGAGGCGGGAATTTGGGGCGAGCAGCGCTGGGTCGGCGGGTACGAGCTCGGCGTCGGGTTCCCGCCCGATTGGGTCGGTCCCTGGGTCTACGACCCCAATGTTGACTCTGAGGGCCGGGTCTTTGCTCCAGGCACGGTGGTCAACTACGAGAGTCAGTATTTCCTGCCGCAACAAGCTGGTCTAACGTTCCTCATCGACACCCTGATGTTTTCCGAGGACCAGGCGAGAATCATGAGCCAGATCCCACACAACCTCATCGTGGTTGAGTGACCTCCTTCTCGGGAGCTTACTTCCAAGTCTCGGATTAGACAGATTGGGGCTCGAGGAGAGGTCGAGCTTATGACGCAGCACCAACAGAGGTGGTGGGGCCGCTGAGATAGTCGAACGCGGAAAGGACGTGGACGGCCGTCGTCCCAAGGAGGTCGTCGAGGGTCGCATATTCGTCGGGCGCACCCATGTTATGGGGCGTGGGCCCGTAGACGATCGCCGGGATTCCTTTCCGGCGCCAGAGCCGGCAGTCGGTCCCCGCGAGGCCAACGGTCGGGACTGGGCGAATGCCCCGCACGGATTCGGCATTGCGCTGAACGAGCTGGATCATCTCGTGGTTGGGGTCGCAATAGTTCGGCTCGCTGCGACGAACGATGCTATAAGACGCTCCGGTATGACGTTCCAGAATCTTTTCGAAACGACGGAGCATGACTCCCGTGTCGACCCCGACTGGGCAGCGGATGTCAACTTCAGTTCGACAGTGTGCGGCGATCATGTTCATGCGCGTGCCGCCGTCGATCATGCCGAAATTGACGTTGACCCGCTGTAAGAGGTCCGCGGCTCCGGTGCCGAGCTCGGCATCGAATGCCTCCCGTGCCGCCTCAATCTTCTCGCGCACGTCACCCGGCATCGTGACCTCGATCGCCGTTAGTTCCTCCAATTCCCGGATGATGTCTGCGGTTTCCTTGATAGCGTTAGCGCTTACTTGCGGGTAGCCGCCATGCCCACCCTTGGTAGCGATCTGCATCTCTAGCCAGAGGAGTCCCCGCTCGCCGAACCGAACCGTCCTCGCCGTGCTTGGTTCGCCGTTGAGCACGCAGTCGCCAAGCGCGTCGGGATGGTGCTCGATCAGATAGTCTGCTCCCCATGGGCCGAAACCTTCTTCGTCCGAGACGAGAGTGAGGGTAAGTTTGCCCTTCAGATGCTGGCGCAGTTCGCTCAGGTAGATGAACGTCAGGATTGAGGCCGCGGAGCCAACCTTCATGTCGGTGACGCCCCGTCCGAAGAGTTTGCCATCTCGGATCGTGCCGGAGAAGGGATCATCGCTCCAGAGGGCGGGGTCTCCGGCGGGGAAGACGTCAAGATGACCGTTGAGGACGAGATGCCTACCGGGCTCGCCGCCTTCGATGGTCGCCACGATGTTCGGCATCGTCGGCTGTGGGGCGATCACCTCGTAGTCGACGCCGCGAGACTCCAGATATCGGGACGCGAACTCCATGATTGCGGTCGTATCGCCTGGAGGATTCTCGCTCGGGATTCGCACCAGATCTTGAACCAGCCGGATGATCTCGTCCTGCTCCGATTGCAGGCGGGCTGTGAGCTCAGCTCGCAGATCGACCACTGTTCCCTTCGCTGGCACCTCGATCCCTCCGATCACTCGTAGGCCATCTGCCTCTCATTGGCCGCGCGGTAATGTCATCTGCTCGCGCAAGCCCTTACGAGTGAAGAACTCTCCGCCACCAGCCCTAAGCTGACGAGCACGCCACCGGTAGACGAGCACAGCAACCCCGATCATCGTCAAGCAGCAGGCGATGCTCGTGAGCGCAACGCCATTTGCCTCGGCCGGGGCGGCAAATCAAATCATGCCGTGGATGAGCAGGTGTCAAACAAACTGGCGTGATTTGAGATTTACCGTCGGCATGATTTGGCCTGCGGCATAGCTCGGTCACGGGATGCGCGCATCGCTCACCCTCCGTGTATTCGAAGTGTGTGCCCGTCGATACTATTGCACTTGGCTCTACAAGGGAAGCGCCAACAGCTCAGTTCCGACGATCACTGGCTCGGGGATGCGCATCGTTGAGGTCGCCTCGTCCCGCCGGCGCTGCATGGCATCGTCGCTGAACCCCTGCCGCTCCCGGACCCAGGCGACGCGACGGTCGATCACGCTCTGGTAGTCCGAGGAGATGGTCGTCCCGGCATAGTCCCGATCATACCGCGGCAGCAGCTCCGGGAACGCCTCGCGGACGAAGGCGAGATAGTGCTCCTTGACCTGGGGTGCGAGGCGCAGCACCGCCGCGCCGACGGAGGCCGCGCCCTGGGTTCTCGCCGCCGCGGCCACCGCCTCGATCGATGCTGCCGAATCGGTCAGACCGGGGAGAATCGGCGCCAGGAAGACCCCGCAGCGCACGCCGGAACGGATGAGGTCTGTAGTGATACCAGGGTCTGGCAGGAAAGCGAATCAGGCGCCTTCATTTGGCACGTCGGCACCCCGACCAGTCTGGGTCGGTTACACCCCGTTGGGTGCCGCAGCTGTCAGGATCTCCACACCATCCTCCGTGACTAACAGGTTCTCCTCAAACGACGCGCCGCCAACGCCCGGAGTGCCCACGGTCTTTTCCACTGCGAGATACATCCCCGGGAGAATCACGTCGTCGCTGTCTGGTTCCAACCAGGGACCTTCCCAGCCTACTCCGAGGCTGTGACCAAAGCCTGCCAAGGCACTTGCCCGCCCACCCTTGCTTACGTCCGAGGATCCGGCAAGCCCGGAGCGCTCCAGCGCGTCATACCCAGCAGCCGCCAGTTCCCTGCCTGTTACTCCAGGGCGAATCGCATTGATGACGGCGTAAACAGCGTCTCGGGCCGCCCGTATAATCCGCTCTTGCTCAACTGTCGGGGCCGTATCTCCCACGATCACCGTTCGCGCGAAGTCAAAATAGTAACCCTGGTATGACGCGAACATGTCCACATGGAACATTTCCCCGGCCTGCATCGGACGCTCTGCATCCCAACCAGGCATTCGGGCCCGCGTGTATTGATGTGCGTCCGGACCGGCGGCCACGTGCAGCTCGTACGGCATGACCCCCGCACTCGCCATGGCCGCCAGCGCAGTCCCCACGACCTGCCCCTCAGTGCGGCCCGGCTCAACGGCAGCCAAAAGCTGCGTCATGATCGACACTCCTCGAGCTGCCACCTCTCGGATCAGGGCCTGCTCTGCCGGACTTTTGATCGCCCGCTGGCGGTCGAGGATATGGTCGGCGGGGACCCACTGGAGCTCGGGCAATGCCTCATGGAGGTGCCAGTACCAGCCGACGGGCAGCACGTCGCAGCCGACTAATCCAATCCGACCTCGGTCAAGGCCCATTTCCCGCAGCACATCCGCTACGGCATCCAGCATGTTCGGGCTCATCCGTACCTGATCGACGGCGACACCCTCCGCGTCGTAGTACGGGATGTCAACAATTAGTTGCGATGGACCTCCAACCGGCAGAATGAGGACCGCATGGGCTCGTCCGCCCCAGAGCGGCATGTTGTCTGGTACGAATGGGAACGACGAGTAGGCGTTGGCTAAGTAGAGAGCGTTGCCGTGACGATCGTTGGTGCCTCCCCCGCGCGACCAGACGACCAATCCGTCCATTCCTTCGGTTTGAGCCACGGCCACTGCCCGCTCTCGCCGGGAGACGTACTCTTCCTCTGAAAAAGGGCGCTCGTAGGTTCCCAAAGTCCGCATCCTCCCCGTTCGCTGGATCCACCCAGGTCTCCATCAACGACAGCCAACTCGTATCCCGGCCCAGGAGCGCACACTCCGGTCGGGCGCCCAGCCTTGACCGATAAGACCTAAGGTCTCGATCAAGAACCAATCGCTAAAACCCTTTTGCCGATCTGAATACCAGAAACCAGCGTACCAAAGCGTGCTGTGAAAGGATTGGCAATGCTTTCGGTTTCGGTTATCGTGCACGCGGCTCAAGATTGCGCAAATTGAAGCTGAGGAGGTACCCGTGAACCGGAGGACCAGCCCATTTCGACTGTCACGTCGGGACTTCGTCCGGTTGTCTGCCGCAGCCAGTGCGTTGCCGGTCGCGGATTCGCTCCTTCTGCCGAGGGGTATCTCGGCCGCACAAGAGGAGGCGAGTGGTCCAATTGTCGTTGCAGGTTGGGGCGGGCGATTCACCGAAGCAAGTCGCACCTACCTGGCAGAGCCGTTCACCCAGGAAACGGGTATCGAAGTGCAGTTTGTCGATGCGCCAGGTGAGCAACTCTCTCGTGTGCTAGCCCAGAAGAACGCCGGAAAGATCGAGTGGGACTTAATGGACGCCGTTACGGCTTCCGATTCCTACGTGGCCTTCGATCAGGGTCTCGCTGCCAAATTGCCCGCCGATCTCAAGACAAAATTCGACGGCATGCTCAACGTCGTCAACGATTATGGATTCGCCTTCGCGGCGCTCGGGGACATCATCGCCTGTAACACCGAGGAGGCGGAGGCCTGCCCAACGACTCCCGCTGAGTTCTGGGACGTCGAGCAGTTCCCGGGCCCCCGCGTCCTGTGCTCCTTCCTTCCGCTCGAGGTGCTTACCTTCGCTTCGCTCGGCGCCGGCATTCCCAAAGACGAGCTCTTCCCGTTGGATCTCGATCTGGCGTTTTCCAAGCTTGAGGAGATCAGGCCCCACGTGACCGTCTGGTACACCTCTGGTGACCAGAGCGAGCAAGTGTTCCGCGATGGTGAGGTCGTGATGGGTCAGATCTGGAGCGGCCGGGCCTACAACGTTCTCGATCAGGGCTTACCGTTGCAAATCAGCTGGGAGCAAGGGGTCTACGAACCGGGATTCTGGTTTGCTCTCGAAGGTGCTCCACACCAAGCCGCCGCCTTCCAGTTCCTGGACTGGATCGCCACCCACCCTGAGGACCAGGCCAAGTGGGCGACCGAGATGCGCTACGCCCCGGCCAACCCGGAGGCGTTCGACTACATGGACGAAGAGACGGCCAAACGGCTCGCTGACTATCCTGAGAACTTCGAGAAGCTCATTGTTCCGGATTGGCAGTGGTACGC
>DASUQU010000378.1:0-3134 GCA_036280495.1 Thermomicrobiales bacterium
GCGGTGGCGAGAAGGACAGTCAACGCGGCGACGCGAACCAGTAGCCGCCAGGGTGAACGCCGCTGGTCGCGGGGTAACATGCCGGCGATGGGAAAGGCGCTGGCTCCTGGCCGTTTCGGAGGGTTGGATGGTACGCGTACGACCCGATCCGGTGGCTCGATGGGTGTCCAGCCTGAAAGCGATGCCTCAGAGGCTACCGGGTCCGGGTGCTCATCGAAGTCGTCGACCGCGCCGACCAGACCGTTGTCGGCGACGAGCGGATCAGGCTCATCGTCCCAGAAGCTGCCAAAGCGTGGCGCCGGAGTAGCCTCTCGCGCCCGCTCCAGACCGGACAACGCGTCCGGCGCGATGTGGCGAACCCCACTGGGCGCCAGCATGGCAATGATGTGTCCGGCAGCCGAATGTCCTTCGCGTAGCCGCAGGGGCACGCGCAGCGGTTCGTCGAAGAGGTTCTCGCCTGGCATCGTGACGAAGAGCTCGAGGATGCCGTCGCGCCGCAGCACCGGTTCCGGACGGAGCCAACCGCGAGGCATCTCGAGAACAACCTCACCGCCGCGGACGAAGACGACGCGGCGGTGGGTAACGATCATGCGTGCCGCCAGGTCGACGTCATCGCCGACGAGGAGCACCTGCCCTTCCCAGACGACACCGTCAGCCTGCAGCGAGCGCCAGACGGCGCCACGCGGTCTGCTGACAGGTGGCACATCTCGCGGCGATCCATGCTGCTGTTCGTTGCGGTTCGGCATGCCCTGTTTCCCTCGACGCTCACGCAGCCGCTCCCGCGAATCCGCAGGGAGACCATGGGAGCGGCGCGAGGCACTGGCGGGGGACGGGCGCCGGCAGGCCACGGGGAGTGACCGGACGCCATGTACGTACAGTTTAGCATAACGCTTCGAGAAAGCTGGGAGCTTGACAGTAGGCCGTGCCGTCTGACAATGCGGAACGCGAGGCCGGTACCGGCACACGGTGGCAGGTCATGCTGGGGAACTACGCGCCGCCTCGATCAGTGAGCAGTGGGTCTGCCGCTGGGATCCTCCGCGTTCAAGGTGACATCGTCGAATTGGGGGTCTACTCAGAATGTCATCACCGGTGAGCCCGAAGGCAGGTGCGATCGGGATCGATCTCGGCGGCACGAACCTCAAGTTCGCCCTACTCGATGGTGAAAATCGCATCGCGGCGCGGTTGACGGTGCCGACCGGTGGCGCGGAAGGACACGGTGCCGTGATCGAGCGCATGATCGAGGGCACTCGATCGCTTCTAGCGCAGAACCCGGATATCGATGTCGCCGGAATCGGCATCGGCGTACCAGGTGAGGTCGACATGGAGACGGGAATCACCGGTGACCTGCCGAACCTGCCCGGACGGTGGCGAAATGTCGCCGTTGCCCCCGCCATCGCCGATGCCACCGGGTTACCGGTCGGCATGATCAACGACGCCAAGGCGTTCGCACTTGCTGAGTACCGGCTCGGCGCCGCTGCAGGCGCAGACACCGCTCTCTGCGTTACCGTCGGCACTGGAATCGGCAGCGCGGTCATTGCCCATGGCCGAATTCTCTTTGGTGTTGGCGCGATGGCCGGCGAGATCGGGCATCTGATTCTCCAGCCTGAAGGCCCGCGCTGCACCTGTGGCAACCTTGGTTGCGCTGAGACCCTGGCGAATGGCCCGGCGATTGTCGGCGAAGCGGTGCGGAGAGTGGTCCAGGGGTTCACGACGACACTTGGCATGATGTCTGGCGGTGACCTCGACGCGATCACCCCTGAGCTGGTTGCTCGCGCGGCGGACGAGGGTGATCCCGTGGCCATCGATGTCATTGACCGCGCAGGTGGCTGGTTGGGCATTACGCTGGCGAGCGCCATCGCGTTGCTCGCTCCCGAGGTCGTCATCATCGGCGGCGGAGTGGCGCCCGCGGGAGGACGGTATTTCCGCGCCGCCGAGGAGGTCGCCCGCGCACATACCGGAGTGATCGACATCTCGCGGATCAGCTTCAGACCAGCGAGTCTCGGCTACGAAGCTGGAGTCATCGGTGCGGCGCTCCTGGGGAAGGCAAGCGCGGTAGGGCATGTCAATGCCGGTGCCGTTGAGCAGGGTGCCTGAAGTTGATGCTGGGAGCGACTAGGAGGCCAGGAGTACAGCTGCAGGCGCGGTCGGGGCGCCGTAGTCTCGCAGGGACACGGATTCATGGCGGCGAGGAGCGTGACGTCACCATTCAAGAGACGCTCGAAGAGGTGGGTAAGACCAGCTGAGGTTCGTGACGGTAGATAGCCCGATCGGGGGAATGATCGCGTCGCGCGGGGCTTACATGAATCTCAGTTGGTTATTGGCGTCGGCAATCTCATCGACAGGAGCCCAACCTGACTCATGCTTGCAAGGCGCTTGGATGACAAGATATCTAGTTCATTGTCCTGGAGCGACAGTCTCACCCGGCTTGTATGAATGGACGCTTGACCCACCCCTCTTGAAGTGGGGTCCAGAAGATCGAGTTGAGTGTCAGATGGCGGAACTTCCAGGCGCCTGCGATGCGCTGGTAGCTCTCGTCGTATCGGGCAGCGCCGAGAATAGGTGTATTGCCTTCAGCGAAAGTGCAGGTCTGAAACAGGTACCACCGGCCGCTGGCTTTGTCACCATCGACAGAAATGATTGGGTTCATCATGTAGTGCACGGCGAAGGGGATATCCATTGAAACGCCGCGGAAGAATTCGCGGATCGCCTCGCGCCCTTCATAGCGGCCGAAGGTCCCGCCGTCCCAGACCGCGTCTTCGGTAAAGAAATCAGCCAGTGTATCGAAGTCATACCCGCGGTCGCATGCGTCCGCGTAGCCATATTTCAACTGCTTGATAGCCTCAATGTCTTCGAGCACGCGCAGGCGGCGCTCCAAATCAGCCAGATCCATCTCGACCTCCAAGGTCACGCCCAATGGGCGGCACTGCGCTGCCGCATCATCTCCCGGAATTGCCCCGTCGTCTTCGGCAGGAGGTGGCCGTTGCGCTGGTCGACGATCACGCCGAAGTGACGGATGGTATCCAGCAGATCGATCTCCCCGGCGCGGTAGCGCGCGGCGACTTCCTCCGGGTCTTCCTCCAGCCACCCTCGGCGCTCAGCGCGAATCCGCGCTCGTACCTTTTCCGTAGCCGCGA
>DASUQU010000379.1:0-8398 GCA_036280495.1 Thermomicrobiales bacterium
GGAAGACCGGCGAACGGGTCCTCGCACGCTTGACCGTCGTTGCCTGAACCCCGTGGCACGATGACCGGCACGTCTGGGATCACTGATTCCGAAACGGAGCGACTGTTCGACGTCGGCGCCCTGTTTCTGTTGCGATCACGAGCGCTCTTACGCCGGTTCTGGCGCGGTTCGACCACCACAGGGTCGTCATCTCCCTGGGCGCGCTCGGAATTACCGCGTCCGGCGTTACCCACGTTCGGGTTGCGGTTGGGATCAGTAGCGCGGGCGGTGATCTCGTCGATCATGGCGTCGACGTCCGGCATTACGATCTCGACCGAGCCTTCGCGACTGGCATCTTCGACGATGACCGGAGCCGGGACGACAACAGGACTGTCGCTATCCTCATCTCGATTCCCGCTCGAGTCCGCGCCGCCCTGCAGTGCCCGCGCCCGCTCCAATGCGTCGTTCTGTGCCGGGACGATCCCCGATCCTTCCCTATCACCGAAGATGTTGAATGGGTCGTCGTCGACCTCCACGGGAACCGGCGTCGGTTGGCTGGCGGCCTCGGATTGTCCGGCCGTTGCCGTCGGTGGCGGAGGGGGCGCCATCTCCACTGGGTCCAAGGCGACGACCTCGACATTCTCCAGGGGTACGGCGGGCGGCAATGTTGGTTGCGGCGGGGCTGCCTCGGGCACCGTCGTCGCGGGCACCTCCGTCGGAAGGGCGATCACCCTCGGTGTCGGCGTTGGTCCAGTCTCCTGGGGCGCGGCCACCGTTGGCAGGCCGGCGGCGGCGGGCGCCTCGCCGGTGAAGCCGAGCGCTGTCGGTTCAGGTTGAGCATTCGAATCGGGCTCCGATGTCGGGATCGGCGTGGGCAACGTTGGCGGCTCGGATGGCGCCGGTAGAGCGGTGCCGACAGGTTCCAGCCTTTCAGCGGAGTCAACCGCCGATGACGGCGAGCGCAACACGAGATAGGCGACCACCGCGACGGCGGCGCCGACCACCAGGAGCGAGAGCAGTGTCGTGATAACGACCGGCGCATTACTGCGCCGCGTCACCTCTCGCTCCACACGCATTCTTGCCGACGAGCTGTACACGGGGTTCCTCACGACCAACGCGGGCAGACGAAGCGCCACGAAGGACGCCCGCTGTCACGTAAACGTCAGCATACGCCGCCTGGTTTCTCGCGGGCACGGGCCAAGATCAATTAACTGCCGGCTATCGGCTTTCGGCTATCGGCAGTTCGTCAAGAGTTATTGGCCTATTCTCGTCCTTGCCGTCTCGCCGTATTGCCGTCTCGCCGTCTCACAGATTGTCTACCACCGCATCTCCCACGGCTCGCGTCGATGCCGTTCCACCCAAGTCCGGTGTGACGACACCGGCCGCGGTCGTCGCCTCGATGGCGCGCATCACCCGCGCCGCCTCATCCTGCAGCCCGAGGTGCTCGAGCATGAGTGCCGCGGTCCAGATGGCCGCGATGGGATTGGCTATACCCCGGCCGGCGATATCGGGTGCACTGCCGTGGACCGGCTCGAACATGCTGGGATGGCGTCGCTCGGGGTCGAGATTCGCGCTGGCGGCGATACCCAGACTGCCGCCGATAGCGCTCCCCAGGTCAGACAGGATGTCCCCGAAGAGATTGGAGCCGACGACGACCTCCAACGTCTCCGGCCGCAGCACGAAGCGAGCCGCCATGGCATCGACCAGCCACTGCTCGGTCTCCACATCGGGGAAATCTCTCCGCACACGATCGAATGCGTCGTCCCAGAGCACCATCGCAAACTGCTGGGCGTTGCTCTTGGTGACGCTCGTCACCTTCTGCCGCTTCCGGGTGCGGGCCAGCTCGAACGCGTAGCGGATGATTCTCTCGCAGCCTTCGGCCGTAAAGAGCGCCGTTTGGGTCGCGACCTCGCGATGCGGACCACGTGCCGCCAGGTTGCGCCCGCCGATCCCGGCATACTCGCCCTCGCTGTTTTCCCGTACCACGACCCAGTCGATCCGCTCTGGAGTTGCGTCACGCAATGGGCTCGGCACACCGGGCAACAACCGCACCGGCCGGACGCACGCATATTGGTCGAACCCCTGGCAGATGGCGAGGCGCAAGCCCCACAGGCTGATGTGATCCGGCACATCGGGCCAGCCGACCGCGCCGAAGTAGATGGCGTCAAACCGCTGCAGCCGTTCGAGCCCGTCAGGATCCATCATCCGGCCCGTTTTTAGGTAGTAGTGGCTCCCCCAGGGGAAGGATTCGAAGCGGAAGCGATAGCGGCCGTCGCTCTGTTCCGCGAGTCGCTCCAGGACCCGGAGACCCTCGGGGATGACCTCGCCCCCGATGCCGTCTCCGGGAATGACCGCAATATCAAAAACGCTCTCTGCCGGTGCGCCCACAATCCCTCCCTTGCACGCCAGGACGAATGGTCCCGATATGAAGCTCGAACGTGCTCTGGAAACCGGTTCTCGCCCCTGGTGGAAACATCCACTCGCTCACGAGCGTATACACGGGTGAAGATCGTCCCGCACAGCGCGCCCGGCATGGCGAAATGGCCATGCTAGCGTACAAACGCGGTCCAGACGTGGCTAGTCGCTCTGCCATGCCGCGGATCTTGGTTTTGGGTCCCACTCGCCTCCTGGAGGAGTGGGGTTGAATTGCATCCCGGAGGGATTGGATGCGCGTGCCGTTCGGTCGCTCTCGGAATCCTGGCGTCGCCGCCACGGCGCGTCTCCTCCACGCCCTCTTCGCGCTGTCATTACTCGTAAGTCTGCTGGCCCCGCTCACGCCGCTACCCACCTCCGCGGCCGTCGCGCAAGGCAATCCGCTACCGCCGCCCCTCCCGGCACCCTCGCGAGTTGCCCTTTCGGGATCGTTCCAGACCGCGCTCGGCTGTCCAGCCGATTTTGACCCCAACTGTCCCCAGACCCAGCTCCAAGACAACCGCGATGGCTCATGGTCGACGGTCCTCCCTGTGCCACCCGGCGATTATGTATTCCGCGTGGTGGCCGCCAGCGACATCGAGCGCACCCTGGGCGAGGGCGGCGACCCAAACGGCGCCGACATCTTGCTCAGCGTTCCGGGGGATGCCGCCGGCGCCTATTTCCTCTACGACACCCTCACCGGGGAGATCGTCGCCGAACCGGTAGTCAGCGCCGCCACACTGGTCACGGATCTCGGTGAGCAGTTCGCGATGGCCCCGAGCCGTGGCGACGGGTATGAGGTGACCTGGGACGCCCAGCCGGGGAACTACGGATTCCAGGTTCTCTTCAACGATCAGCCTGTTAGCCAGGACAGTGTGAGTCTGGATAGTCCCAGCCGGGTGATCGTCGCGATCGACGATGCCGGCTCAGTCACGGTGAAGGACACCCTACGCGACACTCGGCTCGACGTCAGTGCCACCGACGCCAGCGGCGCGCCTCGTCCCGGTTCCTGCTTCGCGGTCATCGATCGCGATGGTGAGTTACGCACCCAGGGCTGTGACAGCGATGATGGTCAGCTCGATGGTCTTCTGCGGCTGCGCGCCCCGAACGGTCTCGAGGACGGCAACTACACCCTTCGTGAGACCTTCACGGTGGAGGGTGGGACGCCGGCCGAGGATCAACGGATCGCGCTCGGCCCCGGACGCTTTGAGGCATTTGCCACTACCACCGCCGACCAACCGCCCTCTGACGAGCCCGAGCCAGTCACAGAGGAACCTTCGGATCAGCCGGATGACGACGCGGTGGACCAGCCGGCCATCGAGCCCGGTGACGCGCCAGGGCGATTGACGGTCATTGCGGTTGATGCCTCCGAGCAGCCGCTGCCCGGCGCGTGCTTCGCCGTCGTCGAACTCGGATTCGAGGTTTGTGACGACGATGGCGACGGTGCGGTCATCTTCGACGCTGTACCGTCCGCACCGTTGACCTTGCGCGAGACCACGCCGCCGCCGGGGTTCACCTCCGTCGATGATCTCCCCATCAGCATCGAACCGACCGGGGCGAGACTGCTCGTACCCCATCAGCCGGCTGCCGAGGAGACCCCGGTGGAACCGGCAGAGACACCGCAGGATGCAGCCGGTGAAGGTGAAGTCGTGCTCGCTCTGCGCGATCGACAGGGTGGTCCCGTCCCCGGGGGCTGCTGGACCCTCACCGGGCGCGACGACAATGAGACGATCGAGCGTTGCGATCGCGACGATGGAGCCGACGACGGCGTCATTCATTTCGATGCCGCGCCGGCCGGTCGCAACCGGCTGGACGAGGTGACCACGCCACCCGGGTTTGAACCCGCGGACGGTCAGGGGATCGACGTCGCCGCGGGCGCGTCCACTGATGTGACGGTTGAATACCAGCAAGCGCGGGGCCGGCCGGGCAGGCTGATCATCCTGGTCACCGACGAGGACGACAATCCGGTACCGCAGACATGCTTCGACGTGCTCGGACCGGTCGAATTGAGCGAAGTCTGCGACCGTCAGGACGATGGGCGGCTCAACGTCCCGGATCTCCCTGCCGGCGAGTACACGGTGATTCAGACGCAGACGGCCGAAGGGTTCACCCCAGCCGGCGAGACGTCGGTCGTCGTACCCGCGGATGGCACGATCGAGCTTCCCCTGGTGAATTCTCGCGATGAGACCGAGGGACAAGAACAGGATCAAGGCGAGGAGGGAGCACAGATAGCCCCGGTCGATGAGGGCGGAGTCGTCGTTACGGTTCAGAATGAAGACGGCGCGCCTCTTTCGGGCGCCTGTGTGGAACTGGATGACGGCTCTTCCGTCATCTCCGTCTGCGACGACGCGGCGGAGGACCAGAGCGGCGACGCTGGACAGATCGAGATCGACGCTATTGCGCCGGGCGACTACACCCTGACCGTCACTCCGCCTGACGGGTTCGAGGCGCCATCGCCCGCCAACATCCAGGTGACAGCTGGTCCCAGCGTACCGATCGACGTCGTCCTGTCCGCCGTTGAGTCAGCCCCGGCGAACGCTAGCCTCGCTATCCTCGCCGAGGGACTCGAGGAGGGCAGTGACCGTCTACCGGGGGCCTGCTACACCGTCGAGATTCCACCGGGAGGCCAGGCGTTCGGGCCTTTCTGTGACGAAGACGGCGATGGTGAGGTGATGGTCCAAGGCGTCACGCCCGGTCCGATCGCAGTCGTGGAATCGACTCCCCCATCGGATTCCGAACCGGCGGATCCTCCTCGCCAGGAGGTCGAAATCAGTGGTGGTGAAGAAGCCCAGGTCATCTTCCGCCACGGCCCCCCTGCCCAGGAGCAGGAGACCGCGGGATCGGTCGAAGTTGGCATCGCCGACGCGTCGGGTCAGCCGGTAGCAGCCTGTATCGAGCTGACCGGCGGAGAACCCGAACCGATCGTCGTTTGCGATGATGACCGAGATGACACCGATGACCGTCCCGGTCAGGTACGGATCGAGCGGGTTCCGGCTGGCGCCTATGCCGTTGCCCTGACCGAGCTGCCAGACGAACTACTGAATCCCGGCCCCCAGAATATCGACGTCGAGGCGGGCGAAATCCGCACGGTCAATTTCACGGCTGCCGCGGGTCCTGGCACGCTCACCATCTTCGTCGAGAACGAAGATGGTGAGCGCATCGGCGGAACCTGCTTCACCCTCCAGGGCGCAACCGAGGCCCAAACCCTGACAGACGTCTGCGACCAGGGCGATGACGGCCGTCTGAACGTCCCTGACCTGCCCTCCGGCACCTACACGATCGTCCAGACCCGTGCTGGCGAGAATCGCCAATTGGCGCCCGAACAGCCTGTGACCGTCGAGCCGGGGCAGACCGTCGAAGTGACGATCCTCAATCCGCGAGAGCCGGAACTGGAGACGCCGACTCCAACGCCTCAGCCTGAGCAGCCCCCAACCGCCACGCCGGAGCCGGAAGCAACCGCGGAGACACCATCAACGCCCGCGCCGGTGGCGACCGCCGAGCAGCCCATCGCAACCGGGATGCTCTCGGTCGCTAATCTGGCGCCGGACGGCAGCCCACTCGGTGACGGCTGCTTCGTCCTCACCGATGCCGCTAATGTTCCGGTCGCAGAGGTCTGCGACAACGACGCCAGCGATTTCGAGAGCGCGCCGGGAGTCATCGCCTTCGGCGGTATCGCCGCCGGCCAGTACACGCTGACTCAAACCGAGGCCGCGGAGTCCTTCAGCCCGGCCGCCCCGCTGGCAGTCGAGCACGGCGTCGACGACACGGTCGTCGAGATGGTGAGCCAACCCGCGACCGAAGAGACGGGTGTGGTCGAGCTAGTGACGTTCGGCGACGATGGCAACCCGATTGAGGGCGAGTGCTACACCCTCGTTGGAGTCACCGAAAGCTTTGGTCCCTTCTGCGACAACGGAGAAGGCGACACCTCAGCCGATCCGGGCCTGCTTACGGTCGAAAGGCTGCCGGTCGGAACGTATGAGGCTGTGCTGGAGATGGCCGTCGAAGATGCGGACGTCGAGCAAGCCCAGCAGGCCAAGCCGCGGCGGTCGGTGTCGGTGCGCCGCGGCGGCCGGCCGACTCGCGCCATCTTCAACATCCGGACCCAGCAGCGGCAACGGGGCGATCTCCTCATCCGGGTCCGCGACCAGGATGGCAGCTATCTGGAGGGAGCCTGCTTCGCGTTGATCCCGGAAGGCGACAGCGCGCCCTCCGCCGAGGTGTGCGACAACCGAGGGGACGATCAGAACAGTGCCGACGGTCGCATCCTCATAACCGACAACCGCGCTGGCCGGTACACGCTCACCCAGACGACCGCTCCCGCCGGATACTCCACCGCCGCAGACCAGACTTTCCGCATCGCGGCCGGATCCGTGCGCGAAGTGGCAGTCACGAACGAGCCCGAACCGGAGCGTACCGCGACCCTCGACGTCAGGACGACAGACGGCGAAGGGAACGTGCTGCCCGGTGCCTGCTATGTGATCACGCGGGGGAATTCGCCCGTCGAAGGCTGCGACGACGATGACAACGGAATCACCCGGTTTGCCGAGCTTCCATCTGGTAGCTACGTCGTGCGACAGACCCAGCCGCCGACGGGCGGTTTCACCACAGCCGGCTCCACGGCCACCCGTCTCGATCCCGGTCAAACCGCGACGGTCACCGTCGTCAATGAGGCGCGCCCGGGCAGCCTGGTGTTGCGCAAGACCGATAACGCGGGCCAGCTTCTGGCGGGAGCCTGTTTCGCGCTCCGCAGTGGGGACCGTGCTGTCTATTCGATCTGCGACAACGATGCCAGCGACGCCGACACCAGCGTCGGCGTCATGCTGCTGGGGACGGTCGCGCCTGGAACGTACACGCTGCGTGAGACCCAACCGCCGATAGGCTATTTAAGCGCGGCTGACCAGGAGGTGACCATCTCCGCCAACCAGCGGACCCAGGTCAGCATCCTCAACGCCCTCGCGCCGGCACCGCAGCGGAGCGGCGACCTGCGGGTCTTCAAGGTCGATAGCAACGGCCGCGCGCTGGCTGGCTCCTGCTTCGCCCTCATTGACGGCGAGGGTCAGGTGCTCGCGCCACGCTGCGACATCGAGGACGGGGCTGATAACGGCGTGGTGCTGATGGAAGGGATCGCGCCAGGGGAGTACACCCTGCGCGAGACACGCCGGCCTTCGGCCGACTACCAGACCGCGGCCGAGATCCTGGTCGAGGTCATCGCAGACCAGACCGTTGACGTCGAAGTCGAGAACCAGCTCCGTCCCGGTCGCATCTTGATCCGCAAGTCCGATCCGAACGGCCAGCCACTTGCCGGGGCCTGTTTCGATCTGGTCGAGGATGGCGCCGGCGCCTCCTGCACGGACGAGAATGGCGAATTGCTCTTCGCCGCTCTTGCGCCAGGTGTTTACCGGGTCTTGGAAACGGAAGCTCCCCCCGGATA
This sequence comes from Thermomicrobiales bacterium, assembly GCA_036280495.1. Classification (GTDB taxonomy): domain Bacteria; phylum Chloroflexota; class Chloroflexia; order Thermomicrobiales; family UBA6265; genus JACCXM01. The sequence continues at coordinate 7,823 of DASUQU010000379.1, forward strand.
CCTGGTCGCGCCCGCCATTGATCCGATCACGGTCAGACCTGGCAGCACGGCGACACTCGACGTCGTCGATCAGCCGGCGCCACCACCACCGGACAGTGGCTCGATCCAGGTCAGGAAATTCGTCTGCCCGGTGGCCGAGGGCAGCGGCGGCATCGTCTTCGTCGACTCCTCTGACCCCGACGGTGGCGGCCTGGCCCGGACCGCCGGGTGTGAGCTCGGCGACGCGGCGTTTGTCCTCGATGGACCGTCCGGCCCGATCGAGTTCCGCACTGGCGCCGGGGGCCGCTACCAGACGACCCTCGACACCGGGGACTACGTGCTGACCGAGCTCGCGACCGGCGGGTCGGAGCCGTTGACAGTGCGAGTCAACACGCTGACGACCGTGGTGGTGGTCAATTACGTCGAACCGGCAGGTGAGCAGCCGGCGGCGATCGACGTCGTGAAATACACCTGCGCCCCGGGATTCCAGGGTCGGGTCTGGCTCGACTTCGCCGAGGCTTGTCTCGATGACGCGAATCGCACCAACAACGTTGGCTACCGTCTCTCCGGTGCGGTCTCGGCGCGGCGTGTGACCGG
>DASUQU010000380.1:0-2576 GCA_036280495.1 Thermomicrobiales bacterium
AGGTACACGCTTGTCCGCGCTTTAGCCCAGACCCATGCGAGCGTGCCAGCTCGCTGGGAGGCTTTGAGATGACCCTTTTTCTGTTTCGAATGCTGGTGCTCGGCCTATTGCTCGCCTGGCTTAATCCGCACGCGATACTCGCGCAAGAATCAACGGGGTCCCCCACGCCAGAGGCTCCGCCTCCGGCCGAAGTGTCCCAACCGGCCTACGAGGTTCTCCGCGTCGACGACAACGGCACCGGGCGGTCCTACCGTGTCTGGGAAGAGTGGGTGCCCCAGGTCGTGACCACACCCGATGGCGGCGCCTGGGCGTTCTTTACGGCGCAAATTCGCAGCCAGGAGGGGAACACTGATCGCCGTCTGTTCGCTTCCCATTTCGATCCCGGGCTGCGAGTCTGGCTGCCGGCACATGCCCTCGGCTCCAACGCTACCCAGTTTGGCGCAACGGCTGCGGTGGATAGCCAGGGGGTTGTTCACCTCATTTACTCGAGTCGCGCGGGCGATGGCTCCGAAGCCTGGAGCCAGCTCGTCTATCAGCGGTTTCTCGATGGTGCCTGGACCGGCCCCGTTCCGGTCGCGCCGCACCCGGACGCCGGACATCAGATGCTGGCGTCCCTCGCCATTGACGACCGCGACGGTCTCCACGTCGTCTGGCGGGACCAGCGATTCGTGACGCCGGAAGCACGCGCGGCGCTGGCTACCAATGCCGATCTCCTCACGAGTGATCTCGTCGAGGGTGAGTGGACTGAACCGGCGATGATCAACGTTCGTGAGGCGCCGGACATCAATCCCGCCTGGCCCCACCTCGTCGCCGACGGCGACAGGCTCGTCGTCGTGTGGTCGATCTACCGCGGCACGACCGCCGAGGAGATGAGAAGCGCGGTCCGCGTCGATTGGAGCAGCCGCCCGTTGGACGCATCTAGCGGGTGGAGCGCACCGCAAACCCTCTACGTGCGCGAAGGTGGCGATGCCGGTGGCCGTCTGATCGACCTTGCCTCCGACCCTCGCGGCGGGGCGGTGGTCATTTACGGTCTCTTCGAGCGTGGCAATAACGACTTGATGATGCAGCGACTGGATGGCGGAAAAGACGCATGGACAGAGCCCGTGCTGATCGCCCGTGGCGACTATGGATACCTGCCAGTCGTCAGCATCGCGGGCGACGGTACGATCTACACGGTCTTCAACAACGGCCGTAATCGAGACGTGGACATCGGTGGCCTTATCGCTGATCCCTCCGGGAAGAGCCTAGGGGCTGTGTCACTCACGCCGGCCGAAGGCGGTATCACGGCCCGGGCCTCGATTGCTCTGGACCACGATGGGACGCCCTGGGTGGTCTATATGCATCAGCCCGAAGGGTCGGCGAACGTGACTGAGATTCGGGCAGTTCGCGCCGCGACGTTTACGCCGCCCGCTCCCTCCTGACGGCCAATCAGGCTCGTGCTCGCGCCACGCGCGCAGCCGCCAGCATCGTTTCTACCGGTGCGGCAGTGCCGGTCCACAGCTCGAACGCCCTGGCGCCCTGGTGAACGAGCATCGGCAGTCCGTCGACGGTTTTCAGTCCGCGCCTCTGCGCCGCCAGCAGCAGGTCGGTGTCCCGGTAGGTCAGGTCGGCAATGAGAGCGCCAGCCGGCAGCAGATTGAGCTGTGGCAACGCGAGCGGCGTTTCTCCGGAATGCCACCCGAGCGACGTGGCGTTGACGAGCACATCAGTTCGAGGAAGCTCCCGCGTCAGGAATTTCTCATCGAGTCGCGCGGGGCGCACTGGCGCTGGATCGAGTTCCCGCGCGAGCGTCGCCGCTCGTTCCACATCCCTGTTGAAGACCACGATTTCGCCGGCCCCGGCAGCTTCCAACGCGAGGACGACCGCGCGCGCAGCGCCTCCGGCGCCCAGGACAACCGCCACCTGAGGCACGCGCCCACCAAGACCTTCGGCCACCGTTACGCCGAAGCCGTAGATGTCGGTGTTGTCCCCGAACAGGGCTCCACCGCGATTGACGATCGTGTTGACCGCACCGGCGCGACGCGCCGCCGGCGACACTTCGTCGAGGAGATCCTTCACCGCGATCTTGTGCGGCACAGTGACGCTTGCGCCGAGGAATTCCGCGTCGCGGAGCCCCTCCACCCGACGCACGAGATCAGCTGCTGTCGTTTGCCAGCGTTCATAGACCGCCGGAATCCCAAGCTGATCCAACGCCGGTTGATGCAAAGCCGGCGAGAGTGAGTGCGCAACCGGATCGCCTATAACCCCCACCCGGTACGGACCGCCGGATGGGTCAAGCGTGGTGCGCTGCTCCACCCCCCTACCCGTCGCTATTCAAGTAGGTCTCAACGTTTGCGGCTTGCTCTTCCGCGGTGACGGCAAAGGCGTGCTCACCGGTCTCACCTTTGGCCACGAAGTACATGTAAGGGGTGTCGTCCGGGAAGAGCACCGCCTGAATGGAAGCGAAACCGGGGTTCGCGATCGGACCCGGCGGCAACCCATCCTTTTGATAGGTGTTGTACGGGCTGTCGTAAAAGAGATCGTCTCCTGAGAGCTTCGGCCACCATTCGTCGGGGGTGCCAAGCGCATACTGGACC
>DASUQU010000381.1:0-3973 GCA_036280495.1 Thermomicrobiales bacterium
GTGCAGGACCGTCGTCGCCTCGTCGATGACCGGCAGGGGGGCCACGTCCCAGGTGAAGCCCTCGATCTGGCGCAGGGTTGGAACCTCCCGCCGGCTCTGCAGGAACATCGCCGCCCCGCCGCGCATGAAGCGGTCGGCGTCTTCCTCGGCGGCAACCTCCTCCTCGGGGGGCACGACGTTGTGGCCGCTCGCACCGAGGCTGAAAAACTTCTCGATCCCCTCGATCGCCGCGGGGGTGTCGAGCGCGAGCGTCGTTGGGGCATCGAGGTCGTCGACGACCTCCCCGCCGGCGCTCCAGACGAACGGCGCCATGCGGTACATGATCGGTTCGACGGCGACGCCGTACTGGTCGATCGTGCCGTCGCCGTCGGTGTCCTGCGTCAGCGCCTCGGCAGCTTCCACGAACTCATCCCAGCTCCAGCCCGCGGCCGGCAACGGCACCCCGTTGGCGGTGAACAGGTCGACGTTGTAGTAGACGACCAGGCTGGAGACGTTCTGCGGCATGCACGCCTGATTGCCGCCGTATTTGAAGGCATCCATGGCGATCGGGGCGTAGTCGCTGGACGCGATCGTGGAGCTCGCATCCAGGTATGAGGAGACCGGCTCCAGGGAGCCCCGGGCCGCATACTGGCCAAATTGCCGATAGTTGATGAGGAAGACGTCGGGCGGGTCATTGCCGGCGAAGTCGGTGGCGATCTTGCGGTAGTAGTCGGTCTGGCCGGGGGTGTAATCAATCGCGACGTCGATGCCGGGGTGGGTCGCCTCAAATCCCGCGACGACTTGCTCGTAAGCGGCTTGCTCGGCCGGATCGCCCCAGAAGGCGAAGCGGAGCGACACGGGCTCTTGTGCGCCGGTACCGGCGCTGCCCACGAGGATTTCCCCGAGGGCCACAACAGCGAGCGCCAGGGCGCCGAAAAGCCGGGAGGAGCGCGAACGGATCATGCAGGTCGCAATCCTTCAGCGGCAGCGATCGGCGCTCATTGGCGGAACGTGACCATGGCTCATCACTCCTCGATCTCCGTCATGCCCTCGCGGAAGAGGTAGCTGGGCACGGTTAGACGGTCGCCCAACACGCCCTGGATGTCACGCGTGATCGTGGCGGTGGCCCTGGGCACGTCTCCATCGACATAGAAGGCCTGCTTGAAAGCTCGGTCGAACATCCCCTCCACGGCGGGGAGGGTGGCCATGGCGGGTAACCGGCGCGAGATGGCCACGTTGTCGAGAAAGACCCGAGACCGTTTCGGGAGCAAGCCGAGCGGTTCGCCGCCGAATTGCAGCGGGAGTGACGTGCCCCGCAAGAAGGCGTCTGACTCGGCGATGCCGCGCAGCGAGGGGACTGTGCGGCCAGTCGCGGCCAGGACCGCCTGACCAACCGGTCCGATCGCGAACTCGATGAAGCTCCAGGCCGCTTCCTTGTCCCGCGCACCGGCGAGCAGGCACAAACCGTCACTATGGAGGACGTTGGCCGGCGTGGCGCCAACGGGGAGCGGTGCCACGTCCCAGTTCAGGCTCTTCGCTTCGCGCAGGACGGGGACCACGCGCCGGGTGTGGACGAACATCGCCGCGCGGCCGGTAGCGAAGCGGGCGAGGTCGTTGACCTGACGCGATTCTAGTGAGGTCGGGGTCACATTGCGTCCGGCTGGACCCAATTCAGCGAACCAGCGAAGGCCCGCCTGGGCCTCGGGCGCGTCGAGGGTAAGTCGGGTCGGACGCACGGGATCGTCGATCAAGTCGCCCCCGGCGCCCCAGACGAACGCGGCCGAGCGCGAGAGCCGCGGCTCGATGGCTAACCCGTGGACGCCGGCCTGGCCGTCGCGATCCCGGCGCGACGTCAGCGCCTCGGCGGCGGAGGCGAACTCCTCCCACGACCAGCCATCGCCCGGCAACGGCACTCCCCGCTGCGCGAACAGGTCGCTGTTGTAATAGACGACCAGACTGGAGGCGTTGAGGGGGATCGCGCCCAACCCATTGTCGGCGACGTCAGCGGCGCGGAACGCATCCAGCGCGTCAGGGTAGAGGTCAGATGGGTCGAGCGTGGTGCTTGCGCGCAGGTAGGGCCCGAGCGGTTCGAGGATCCCGCGCGCGGCGTAGGCCGGGAAGCGCTGGTAACTCAGCACGAAGACGTCCGGCGCCGTGGGACTGGCCAGCTTACGCCAGAGCCAGGACTGATAAGGGCCACCGCGCTGGAGCCACGGCCGGTCAGGGTTGGCGGTGAGGGTATCCAGCCGCAACGATGCATCACCCGAATCAAGACCGACGAGCTCGACCGTGATGTCGGGGTGGACCGCCTCGAAAGCGGCGGCCAGCTGCTGGTAGGCGCGCTGTTCGGCTCCCGTGCCGAAGAAGGCGAACCGGACCGACCGCGTCCTTCGCGCCGTCGCCTGCCGACCGCGACCCAGCGTGGCCAAGCCCGCGAAGGCGGCGAGCACGGCACGGCGGCCGCTCCGGGTCGTCTCAAGCAGCGTTGCCATCTCCATGCTCCTTCCCGTGCGTGATTTCCTGCGGGGCCGGGGTCATCCCTGTCGAGGCAATCCCTGGATACGCGGCCCGGCCGGCTGCCAGCATAGCCCCGGCTCGGGAACCTGTCATCCGCGGGCCCGCTCGCAATCGCCCCGTCCTAGGGACCGTCGCTGGTGCCGTCCCACCTCCACGACCCGTCTTCATAGACAAATTCGTACTGGAGGACGTCGATGTTGTCGCCGGAGAGTTGCCGCACGCTGGCCCTGGCGCGGGTCGCGTCGGTCAGCTCGACGTCGCTCACTCGCTCCCAGACGAGCGGAGCCCCCATGCGCAGGGTGAACCGTCGCACGTCGTCATCGTCGGCCGGTTGCTGCGTTGCCCGGAAGTCCCGGCTGAGCAGGGGCAGGAAGCGATCCGGGTCGCGGGTCGCCCAGCAGTCGGACATCTGCCTGAGCAAGGTGTCGATCGCGGGCTCGAGCGGTGCTGGGGCCGGTGGGGTGCTGGTGCCGGTCGAGGCGCCAGCAGTGGGAGTTGCGCGCTCGCTCGCGAGAAGTGGGCAAGCCGCAAAGAGAAAGAGCGAGCGTGTCGTCAGTAGGAGGCGGCGTCTGGCGCAGGGTTCTTCAATGGCGATGAGGAGGAGTCGTCCCTCGGTCATCTCCCAGCGATAGGTGACCGCCCCCTCGTCATCGCCAGGGACACAGGCCAGCACGCCGGTTTCGTCATGGAGCATCACCCGGTCACCGTCGGTGGTGAACTGACCACTGGCAACGGGGCCGACGTCCTGGCGTTCCAGCAGGTAGGTGCCGTCCGGGTTGAAGGTGACCCGCCAGCGCCCAATCACGGAAGCGCCGTCGACCAGCTCGGGCGGGACATCTTCCGCGGCAATGGTGACGGCGAACGCCCCCTGGAGTGCTCCCGCCGCGTCCTGACCGATGACCGGTAGGGGCTGAGCGAGGCACAGCAGCAGTGCCATGATCCCCAGTGAGAGCCGCGTCATGGTGCCGGCCATCTCGCGCCTTCGTTGCACATTGGGAAGAAATGATAGACGCCGAGGCGGAAACGCATGCCGTTCGCGCCGGCGGTCCCGAGACGGCGTCAGCCCCCTGCTGGCTTGCCGGTCGCTTCGCTGAGACGGACGCATTCCCGGAAGCCGTTTCAGGATCCGGCTTTTGCTGCCTCCTCTCGCTTTCAAGCCGAACTGATTCGTGTTGAGGCTCAGCACGGAAGCGTCACTATGTGCCTGCCATGCCATTGTCGATTTTGCCCCTCTCCGAACGACTACTTCATGAAACCACGGAGGCGTGGGGAGCACGACAGGAGGCAGGAATGAACCGGAATCGCGCGTTGTGGATCGTGCAGGGACTGCTGGCGGCCCTGTTTCTCTTCGCCGGCGGCATGAAACTGATCACCCCCGTCGAGGTGCTCTCGGCCATGTCGCCCTTCTCGGGTGAATTCATCCGCTTCATCGGCGTCTGCGAAGTCCTCGGCGCCGTGGGGCTGATCCTGCCCTATG
>DASUQU010000382.1:0-27818 GCA_036280495.1 Thermomicrobiales bacterium
GGACGCGCTCCGTCAGCAGCTTGCTGACCTGCAGGGAATTCCGATCGAAGAGATCGTAGTGACTTCGGTCGGAGCATCCACCGAAGATCGAGAAGAGCGCCCTGTGAGAACTCCGGAGCCTGGCGAACCGCAGCCCCAGACAGGCATCGCCCGATTCAATTACTTTCGCCACGACGATATCGATGTGATGCGCAAGCGTCGTCAACTATTCGCGCTTGTTCTGCTGGGCAGCATGTTAGGGATCTGGCTCCTCGGCACGATGGGCTTCGTTCAACTGCCGGAGAATCTGGGCAAGGACAGTCTCGCCCACTTGCCGCTGATCGGGAACCTGATGTCCGTCTTCCTCGCCGGCTGGATCGTCTACCGCGTGGTCAAGATCGGCGGCAAAGGCGTCAAATGGGTCTTCCCGAGTGAAGATCCTCGGCGCAGACGACGCTAGAGGTTCGAAATCGCCGGCAACCGGAAGCGGATCGCCAGCTGCTTCCGGTTGTCCTGGATGCTCGACGCGTTGACTCTGATCGCTCTCTATTCTCGTTGACGCTGTCGAATTTAGAGCACCCGCACCCAGAAAAAGGTGAACATCCCGGAAAGATCCTCCAACGATTAAGAGCAGCAGAACTGAGGTCGTTGCCGCGATCGCCGCGGCCGCCGGCAGCGGCGGCACACCGACCCTGACGTAAGCCTCAGGCGCCCCCAGCACGTCGATAGTTCGGATCAGCGCGGTCGCAGCCAGGGCGGCTGGTGCGGCGATCACTTCCCCAAGTGGCGACCAGAACAGACCGGCGATGGCGGCGAGGAGAGCGAGAGGCGTCGCTACCGCCGCCAGCGGCGCTGCGATGATGTTCGCCGGTATGCTCGTGAGTGAGACGGTGCCAAACACCGGCAGCAGAACGGGCAACGTCGCCAGTTGGGCGGCGACGGTTGCAGTCAGGACACCAGCCACAGGGGATGTGCGATCCGTTGCCAGGATGCCCGTCAAGACGAGTACCACCGCGAGTGAGGCCGCGACGGAGAGACGGAATCCGAGCGACTCGATCTGCCTCGGCTCCACCACGACCATCGCCCCAGCCGCCAGCATGATCAGCGTCACAAAATCCGGTCGTCTGCCAAAGCGGAACGCCAGAACGGCAACGGTTGCGACGATCGCCGCTCTGAGTGCGGGCGCCTGAGCTCCAGAGATGAGCGCATACGCCCAGATGCCGAGGATCGTCATGACTTGCCATAGCCCCCGGTGGCGACCAATGGTGGCACTTCCTATCGTCGCCAGAATGCCAGCGACGAGTGCCAGGTTGGATCCGCTAACCGCCGTCAGATGCGTCGTTCCCGTCCGGATGAACGCGTCTCTTCGTCCTGTCGAGAATCCGTCGTCGTCCCCGGTTACGAGGCCTGATAGAAGCACTCCGGCATCACCCGGCGCCGCGCGGCGCAGCGCGCTGTCGAGCTGGGTCCTCAAATCAGCGAACCAGCGGAACACGCTCGGCGAAGAGCCGAGAACTCGTATCGATGTTGCGTAGAGGCTGGCCACGCAGCCACGAGCCGACATTGCGGCACGGTCTCCCATCGGCAGATCAGTCAGGTTTTCCAGTTTGCCGCTCGCCTGCACAGTGTCCCCGAGATGGATAACCGGAACCGGCCCGGCAACCACGCAGACCCGAGCCGAGAGACCGTTGGCCAGCAGCCCGGGTTCGCCAGACAATTCAATCGCAAACGATTGCCGCTGGCCGGTGACAGCTGGCGCGGTCACCACGAGTGCACTTGGGGCGCTCTGCACGACCTGATTGATCTGGGTCGGCGCAGGACGGGATTCAGCTCGCCAAGCACCAAGAACGACAGCTGCCAGGGCAACGGCGTAGATGGCCCAGCGTGATCGATTCGGCGTGAGGGCGAGCACAACAACAATGAGCAGCGCGACAATCGCGGCGCCCCACCAACCGATCGCGGACCCAATCAGCGTGGCTGCTCCCGCAACGATGCCGGTCATGACACGGTCGTCACCAACTCTCGAATCCGGTCGATCGCTCGGTCAGAAATGCCCTCGACGTGGATCAGGTCGTCGACAGATCGAAACGGACCATGCTGCTCGCGATAGGTGACGATCCGGGCCGCGATAACTTCCCCCACTCCTGGCAACGCTTCGAGCTCTTGGGTGGTTGCTGTATTGATGTTGATCTTGGCCAGCGACCCGTCCGCCGCGGCGACATCACGAGTGTCGGTCGAAGGGAGCATCGGTGTGCTGCCGGGAACGGGGAGCGCGAGGATCACGATCAATTCACCGTCGCGGAGCCTCCGCGCGAGATTCACGGTCGCGACATCCGCTTCCCCGGTCAAGCCGCCCGCTGCCGCGATCGCGTCGTGGAGTCGCGCTCCGGGCGAAAGCTCGTAGACTCCCGGAGATTCGACCTCTCCCCGGATCTCGACGACGACGGGCAGGGTAGCGGCGGCGTCCTCGATGACGATTGGCGGGGCAGAGCGCTCATCGAGCGCCTGGTAGAGCGCATAGACGACGGCAACGCCCGCGACCAGAGCGATAACCGCTAACCCGATCCGCGTTACGCTCAAGCTGAGAATCCGCCACGAGCGACACCGCTATTCTCACCTCGACCTAGCGTATCGTACGCCCATGGCACCTCTACAGGTGGGGTTCCGCGGCCGTGGTAGATTTGCCGGCCGCGGATCGCACCGCGACGCGTTGCTGAAGTTACGTCAATGCTCCCGGCTCGGGGATCCATGGCCTTTTCTCATCTCATTGACCATCTGCTGGACGATCCTGGTGTTGCGGACGCAATTACCGTTCTCGAACGACAGTCAATCGTCATCCCGGATCTTCCAGTCTCCGCGAGAGCTGCCCTCGCCGCGGCCGCGATTTCCCGCCAAACCGGATCGGTGCTCATCGCCGCCTCTCGGGCGGATCGCGCTGAAACTTTGGCGTCAGCAATCGCCGAGTACATTCCAAATCGGCTAACCGTGCTTTGGCCGGCGCCCGAAGCACTTCCATATGAGCAGCTGCCATTCGACTTGGAGACGGCAACCGAGCGCGCAGCGCTCCTCGATTTGCTTTCTCGGCCACCGACCTCAGAACCGGGACCGATTTTGGTTACCCCGGCACACGGGCTCATGCAGATCGTCATGCCGCCAGACCTGCTTCGAGCGTCAGCACGGCTCCTGCAAGTCGGCGACCGGCTGTCCCAGGAGGACCTCCTCCGGTGGGTCACCGAGCACGGATACGAAGTGACGCCGCTTGTGCTCGAGCCCGGCCAAATTGCCCGCCGCGGCAGCATCCTTGACCTCTTCCCTCCCGGAGCCGACTTGCCGGTCCGGATCGATTTTTTTGGCGACGAGATCGACGCCATCCGCTCTTTCGACCCGCACACCCAGCGATCGCACGACCGGCTGCGCGAGATTCGCCTCCTGCCGCCTGCTGAGCTTCCCCTGGAACGCCTGCGGAAAGCTGGCGCTGAGCTGCGCGAGTTGAGTCTCGATGGGCTGCGTCCCGAGGTCCGCTCGGAGTGGATCCGGACGATTGAGATGCTGGAGTCAGGCCAGACACCGCCCTCCCTGGACCTCTTCGCAGCGTACCTCCTCGATCGCCCGACGACGCTCACGGACTATCTGACTCCCGACAGCCTCGTCATCGTCGATGAACCAGCGGCCGTTGAGCTGGTGGCGTCCCAACTGGAGCGGCAAGCAAGCGAGCTTCGCGACGCCTTCGTTACCAACGGAGAGCTGCCAGCGGGTCTTCGCAGCCCGGTCGCGACCTGGTCGAGCGTTCGCGAGTCGCTCCAGACTCGTCGAAGACTGTCGCTTGGGACTCCTGCGGACGACGAGCTCCTACCGAGCCGTACGGTTGCCCTTTCCGACGCACCTAGTTTTGCCGGTCGCCTGAGCGATGTGCTGGAGAACGTGCGGCAGCGTCTGGCGGACGGCTGGCGAATTGTCATCGCCACCGACCAGGTTGACCGCCTCACCGAGCTGTTCGAGGAGCAAGACATCTTTCCGCGCCGGGACCGGCGGCGGAACGCATCGGTCACGCCGCTGCCGCTTGCACCCGGCACCCTCGAGATCCGGACCTCGGATCTCGATAGCGGCTGGTCGGCGGAGGAATCCAAGCTTCTTCTCCTAGCCGACCTGGAGATCTTCGGGTTTCGCAAGCAGACCCGGCGCGCGCATCATCGTCGGCATGCCGAAACCGATCCGCTGGCGGCGGTACTGTCGCCTTCCGACTATGTCGTCCACGTCGATTACGGGGTTGGCATTTTCCGCGGTCTCGTCCGCCTCGAAACGGGTGGAGTCGAACGCGAGTACCTCCACGTCGATTACGCCAAGGGCGACCGTCTCTACGTTCCAGTCGATCAGACCGACCGGGTCGCCCGCTATTCAGGCGGAGGCATCGACCCACTCCTGACTCGCCTTGGCTCTGGCGAGTGGCAGCAAACGCGGCGGCGGGTGCGGCGAGCGGTCCGCGAAATGGCCTTCGAGCTCATTCAGCTCTACGCGAAACGTGAAACCGCCCGTGCCAAGCCCTATGGTCCCGACACCTTGTGGGACCACGAGCTGGCCTCATCCTTCCCCTACACCGAGACTCCAGACCAGGCGACGGCGATCGCGGCGGTGAAAACAGACCTCGAGTCAGCCCAGCCGATGGATCGTCTGATTGTCGGAGACGTCGGCTTCGGTAAGACCGAGGTCGCACTGCGGGCTGCCTTCCGCGCCGTCAATGACGGCCGGCAGGTAGCCGTTCTCGTGCCGACGACCGTCTTGGCACTGCAACACTTCACGAACTTTCAGCAGCGGCTGGCCGCGTTCCCGGTGCGCGTGGAAATGCTCTCTCGCCTGCGTAGCAAATCCGAACAGCGGGAGGTGATTCAAGGACTTGCAGACGGGAGCGTCGATATCGTGATCGGCACCCACCGGCTGGTTCAAAACGACGTCCGGTTCAAGAATCTGGGCCTGGTTGTCATCGACGAAGAGCAGCGCTTCGGCGTTCGGCAGAAGGAGTTTCTCAAGAAGCTGCGGGCAGAGGTCGACGTGCTCACCATGAGTGCGACCCCGATTCCCCGCACGCTGCACATGGCGCTTGCCGGTATCCGCGACATCAGCATGATCGACACCGCACCCCAGGCACGGCTGCCGATCCGGACGTTCGTTACCCCCACCCAGGACCAGTTGATCCGCGAGGTGATCTTGCGCGAAATCGATCGCGGCGGTCAGGTGTACTTCGTGCACAACCGCGTCCACGATATCGACCGGCTGGCCCACAAGCTGCGCGAGCTTGTGCCGGAGGCTCGATTTGGTGTTGGACACGGCCAGATGGACGAAGAGGTACTCGAGGAAATTGTGCTCGGGTTCGTGCGCAAGGATTTCGATGTGTTGATCTCGACAACGATCATCGAGTCGGGTGTCGATATCCCAAACGTGAATACCATCATTATTGACAATGCCGACACGTTGGGCCTCACCCAGCTTTATCAGTTGCGCGGCCGGGTCGGACGGTCGACGAACCGCGCCTATGCCTATCTCCTCTTCAAACCTGACAAGGCTCTCTCCGTCGAAGCTCAGGAGCGGCTCGTTGCAATTCAAGAGGCGACGGAGCTTGGCGCGGGCCTGCGCCTGGCCATGCGCGACATGGAGATTCGCGGCGCCGGCAACATCCTTGGCGCCGAGCAGAGCGGGCACATCGCCGCGGTCGGCTACGAGCTCTACATCCGGCTCCTCGCGCAGGCGGTCGAGGAGATTCGTACCGGCGAACCACAGCGGGAGGCCGGTCTGGTAGTCATGGACCTGCCGCTCACCGCGCTCATCCCCAGCGACTACATCGTCGATACCGAATTGCGGCTGGCTATCTACCGGCGGATCGCTGCAGTGGAGGACGAACGTCAGCTCGAGGACGTGCGCCAGGAGTTGGAGGATCGGTTCGGACCAATTCCCGAGGAGGTCGAGCATCTTCTGGCGCTGATTGCACTCCGCATCCGGGCGCAGGCGCTCGGTATCGAATCGATGATCGAGCGAGAGCGAGAAATCGTCATCCGCCCCGTACCCACCGCTGGTCTCGAGCGCCGCTTGGTGTCACGTCTCGGCCACGCCGTGAAACTGACCGCGCAGTCCATCCGTATTCGCCTCCCTGATCTAACAATTCCCTGGGGGGAAGCCGTGGCCTTTGTGCTCGAAGCCGTAGAGTCGACCCAATCCCGCAATGGAGTCGTCAGGGAACCAGCTGCGTTGTCCGCCAGTTAGCGGGACGAAATGGAAATGCGAACGGCCGCCCGTGCGGGCGGCCGTTCGCGACTTCGCGATTCAGTTCGGTCCGCTCAGGCGTTGTTTGCCGGATCCCAGCGCACAAATCCGCGCCGTGCCAGCTCGGCCATGATGCGCCGCGCATTCTCCTCAGGGGTGAAACCAACCGTATCGAGCGTGATCTCGGGATTGAGCGGAGCCTCGTAGGGATCGCTGATCCCGGTAAACTCCTTGATCTCGCCGCGCCGCGCCTTCGCGTACATCCCCTTTACGTCCCGCTGCTCACAGACAGACAATGGCGTGTCGACGAAGACCTCGATGAATTGGTCCTCGTCCATCATGGCCCGCACCGCCTCGCGCGTCTCCCGGTATGGTGAGACCGCGGCGCACATCACCGTGCCACCGTGGCGGACGATCTCGCTGGCCACGAACCCTATGCGCAGGATGTTTGTATCCCGGTCTTCCCTGGTGAAACCAAGACCCTTGGAAAGATGCGTGCGCACGACGTCCCCGTCGAGTTCGGTTACCTGCCTACCCGCTTCGAGCAGGAGGACCTCCAGGACCGCCGCTGTCGTCGACTTCCCCGAGCCGCTCAGACCTGTGAGCCAGATGCAGAGGCCCTGGCGGTGTCGCGGTGGATAGGCCTCGGCCAGGATCTCGGCCGTCTCAGGCCGCGTGAACCACGACGGCAGGAGGCGCCCCTTACCAAGAAACTCCTCCCGCACCTGGGTACCGGAGATCGTCGCGGTACGGGTGCCCTCCGGAATCTTCGACGTCTCCTCGTAGCGGTCCTCATCCGGGAGATAGAGCAACTCCGAGAAGGGCATCATCGTGACGCCAACCTCGTCCTCGAAGTCCCTGACCAGTTCCTGGGCGTCGTACGGTCCGTAGAACGGTTTTCCAGTCGAGTCGATTCCCGGCCCAGCATGGTCGCGGCCGACGATCATGTGGTTCGCGCCGTGATTGCGGCGGATGATGGCGTGCCAGAGAGCTTCCTTAGGACCGGCCATCCGCATCGCCAGTGGAAGAAGCGACAACACGATGCGATCCGGATCGTAATAATTCTGCGCCAGCGCCTTGTAGGTGCGGACTCGGGTGTAGTGATCGACGTCACCAGGCTTGGTCATCCCGACAGACGGATGCAGCAGCAGCACCCCATCGACCGAGGCAATGGCTCGCTTGGTCAGCTCCTCGTGCACGCGGTGCAGCGGGTTGCGCGTCTGGAACGCCACCACGTTCTGACGGCCGGTTTGCGCCAGGACATCCCGGGTCTGAGCCGGCGTGCGGCGCAACTCCTGAAAGTCGTAGTGACGCGGGAACTGGAGGACTCGCAGGGGACCGGACACATTGAGCCGGCCCCAGCGAGCCATCTCATGGACCAGCGGGTGTTTCGAATCGTGAGTGCCGAGCACCCGTTCCGCCAGGTCGGTCGGATCCCATGGATACAGCTCCTCGACAGTCATGATGGCAAGGAGATCATTCATCGCGTCGCGCAGCGCGATGTCAGTGCCGACCCGCAATCCCGCATCAGCCGCAACCGGCAGCGTCACAGGGATCGGGAACAGCGTCCCGTCGGCAAGCCGCATCTCGTGTATCACACCGCGGAAGTCAGCTTCGCTCATGAATCGATCGAGCGGAGAGAACCCGCCGGACGCCAGCAGCTCCAAGTCGCAGACCACGCGCGGTGACATCTGGAGCGAGGGAAGCGTGCTCGCATAATCACGCGCTTCGGCGCGCTCGTCTTCGGGGACGAGCAAATCGACAAGGCGGCCGCCAAAGGGCGGAATCAACGTCGTGGCCGCGGATGCCCTCGTCTGCACTTGCAATGGAATCTCTCCTCCCAAATCTGACCCGCGAACCGCGCCACGGGACGAACCGCCAGAGCGGCGGGACTACACCTTAAAGCCAACCGCAAAGCCTAGCACTAGCGTCAGCAGAACTACCTCAGCAGCGAGACGGCTGTGGTCAACAGCAACACCGCCAGCCCCGCTTGCAGGGGACGTCGCGGCACCCAGACCGTAAGCCTGCTTCCAATCAATACGCCGGGAATCGATCCGACGAGCAGCTTCCCGGCCAGGACGACGTCGACATCGTTGAGGACAAATAGATGGGCGAGTGCGGCCACGCCCACGAGCAAGAACGCATGCGCCACATCCGTCCCGACCAGCTTGTCCGGCGTCAGCGAGACGGTAATCACCAGTAAGGCAATGATCAGGCTGCCGCTGCCGATCGAGGTCAACCCGACCAGGAAGCCCCCGAACGCACCGATGGCGACTAGCCTGCCGGTTGGAAAGATCACCAGGTGCCCGGCAGGCACATCCCCGACACCGCGCTTTCCGCGCCAGAGCTTTTGGAGCATCAACGCGGCCGCGACGACCAGCATCACCCCGAAGAACCATTCCAGCACCGCATTGACTGCGGTTGCATCAACGGAATGAAGGAAGAACAGGGTCGCCACGGCAACGAGCGTCGCCGGTACGCTGCCAACGGCCAGGGCACGGACCACGCGCATGTCGACCGTTCCCTGCCGCCAGTGTTGCCAGGTTCCCGCCAGCTTGGTAACCGACGAATAGGCGAGATCGGTGCCTATCGCCGCGGTCGCGGGCATGCCCAGCCCGAGGACAAGCAGCGGCGTCATCAGCACACCACCACCCATCCCGGTCAGACCGACAAGCATGCCAACGATCAGCCCGTAGACCGGCAGCAGCCAGTCAGCACCCATCCTCTTCCCTCGTCGCGGCTCGCTTGACAGTCAGATGGCATCCCAGCCTGCAAACGACCAATCCCCACCAAGTCGATTGCCTTTACAGGATGACACAGGAAGGGTGCCCGCGACAACGTTGCCCGCGTACGTACGCTGAGTGCGGATTCGGCGAAGTGGTGAGGATACTCATGCTCCTCGCAGCAGCGCGACCGTTGCGCCGTCGCCGCCCTGATTCGCGGGTGCAATCTCATGACTGGCAACCGCCGGGTGCGCTGACAACACCTCTTTGACCACTTTTCGCAGCGCTCCGGTGCCCTTGCCATGAATGATGCGCACGAACGGCATGCCGGCCCGATAGGCATGCTCGAGATATTCGTCCAGCATCGCTTCGATTTCCGCGGCGCGATAGCCACGCAGATCGAGCTCGAGATTCACCGGTCTGCTCGCCGCCGGCATCACGATCGGCCTCGACGTCTGCTCGTCGCGCGCCCGACCGAGACGCTCCAGCGAACCAATTGGCTGTCTGGTCTTGAGCGCGCCAAGTGTCACGTCAGCCAGTCCGCCGTCGACGGCGATGACCTCACCCTCCTGATCGAGAGGGATAATTCGCACCCGATCGCCCGGTGAGATCGGTTTCCTTCCCGGCGTCGACGGTGGTGATTTGAGGTTTTCGCGGCGGAACCTGCGGACCCGGTC
Organism: Thermomicrobiales bacterium; assembly: GCA_036280495.1. Lineage (GTDB taxonomy): Bacteria > Chloroflexota > Chloroflexia > Thermomicrobiales > UBA6265 > JACCXM01. The sequence continues at coordinate 9,632 of DASUQU010000382.1, forward strand.
CGTAGCCTGGTCGACTTCACGTCGTCGTACTTCTAAGTGTTCCCGCGTGATCTGCAGAGCCTCCCGATCGCGGCGCAGACGCTTCAGCGTCTCGCGCGCTTCCTCGAGATCAGACTCCGCTTCAGTAAGCGCGGCTGTTCGGGCATCCCGCCGGGCAAGTTCGGCCTGCTCCAATTCGCGCGCAGCCGTCTCGCGCAGCGCTTGCGCGCGCTCCTCGTCCGCACGGACCCGTTCCAGGATCGCGTCGGCCTCATCCCGGCGCCGCCGGATGTCCTGAAGCAGGCTATCGACCCGCAGCTCGTCCGGGTCGAGCATGCCGGAGGCCGTCTCGAGAATTTCGCTCGGCATACCGAGGCGGCCAGCAATCGCCAGGGCATTCGATCGCCCCGGGACACCGATCATCAGCCGGTACGTCGGCGCCAGCGTCTCGACGTCAAATTCGACGCTCGCGTTCTCCACCCCCGGCGTGGCAAACGCGTACGCTTTGAGCTCCGGGTAATGGGTCGTGGCAACGACGACGGGACCCAGTTCCAGGAGGCGGCTGACGATCGCCCGCGCCAGCGCCGAGCCCTCCTGGGGATCCGTACCTGCGCCAAGCTCATCGAGCAGCACGAGATCGCCCGGCGTCACCTGTCTCAGCATCGCGATCACTGTGCGAATGTGACCCGAGAAGGTTGAAAGACTCTGTGCGATGCTCTGCTCATCGCCAATGTCGACAAAGACGGCGGGAAATACGGAGACCACGCTGGCGTCGTCTGCCGGAATGAACAACCCGGTCTGAGCCATGAGCGTCAAGAGGCCAATCGTTTTCAACGCGACGGTCTTCCCGCCAGTGTTCGGCCCTGTGATCAGCACGACTCGGAAGTCTGTACCGAGGTCGACGTCGATCGGCACGACGCTTGCCGGATCGAGCAATGGGTGGCGCGCCCGGCATAGCGAGATTCGGTGTTTCGAGTGGCCGTTTGAGCTAGACGGCGCGCCAGACCAGAGTGTCGGCCGGTGCGCGCGCATGGCGAACGCCAGTCGCGCTTTGGCCATCGCCAGGTCGACGGCGGCAGTCGCTTCCACGGAGCTCGAGATCTCGGTGGCTTTGGCGCCGATCTTGTCGCTGAGCGCATCGAGGATGCGATCGATCTCGTGCTGCTCGTCGAGCTGACGCTCTCGCCAGCGGTTGTTGAGCTCCACGATCTCAAACGGCTCGACGAAGAGGGTCTGACCGCTCGCCGAGGTATCGTGGACAACCCCCTGCAGCTGCGCCCTGGCATCGGCCCGGACCGGCACCACGTAGCGGCCATCTCGTGTGGTGACTATCGAGTCCTGCAGCACTGACGCGTACTTGCTCCCGCTGACGAGCGCGTTGAGCCGCTCCATCAGCCGGCTGTGGGCAACTCGCACGTCGCGGCGGATCTTGCCGAGCTCTGCGCTCGCGGTGTCCAGCACATCACCACGCGGGCCAATGGAGCGATTTATGTCGGCCTCGAGATCCGGCAACTCGGCGAGATGATCCGCGAACTCGTGCAGATGGGGAAATCGCGTCGCGCCGTCCGGCAGCCGCAACAAAGCGCGTCGTAGGTTTCTCGCAGCCGAGACCATATCGAGCACCTGCAACAACTCCGACGGTTGCAGTCTCGCTCCCTTGGCAGCGCGCTGGACCAGATTCCGCACGTCGCGCGCGCCACCGATCGTGACATCGGGGAACTCGGTCAGGAGATCGACGGCCTCGGCGGTCACATCGAGCAGGTACGCGACGGTCGCTTCGTCGCCACTCGGCCCCAGTTCGCGCGCTTTCTCGGCGGCGACGCTGAAGCGACACTGCTGTGCCAGGCGATCGAGGATGGCCGGGTATTCGAGCTTGGCGAGAACCTGCTCATGCACGATGGAACGTCCTCGAACACGACCAATGCCATTTCGTGCAGTGTAGCGCCGGAATTGAGACCCTTGGTAAATAAGGAAATGTTGACACGAACATGCGTTCTCCCCTATCCTCTGGGGTAGACCAAGCTCGTCCCCTCGGGATGAGTCTGCGCGGCCAAGTCGACCCGCGATGGGCCGCAGCGAACAGTAGGAGCCACCATGAAGACCCTGTCCCGCCGCCAGCAGGCGATCCTCCAGTTCATTGAGCGCTTTCTCGACGAGAACGACTATCCCCCGACGATCCGTGACATCCAATCCGAGCTCGATATCTCGTCGACCAGTGTCGTCGACTACAACCTCAAGGCGCTCGAAGCGCGCGGTCTCATTCGCCGCAACAGCAAGATATCGCGAGGCATCGAGCTGGTGAACCGCGGCGTCGGTCGCCGCAACGTGGTGGCGATCCCCGTGATCGGCCAGATCGCCGCCGGTCTGCCGATTCCCGTCCCGGGCGATCTCGAAGGCTCGGACGTGACAGAATCCGTCGAACTGGGAGCTGACCTGGTGCCAAACAGTGGACAGGGTCTGTTCGCATTGCGGGTCAAAGGCCACTCGATGGTCGACGCGCTGATCAATGACGGCGACGTCGTCGTCCTCAAGCAGCAGGAAACGTGCGAGAACGGGGAAACAGTCGCGGTTTGGCTCAAGGATGAGCGGGAGACGACGCTGAAGCGGTTCTACCTCGAAGGCGACCGAGTGCGGCTGCAACCTGCCAACACCTACATGGACCCGATCTACACCTCCGCCGAGAACGTCGAAGTCCAGGGCCGACTGGTCTCGGTGCTTCGTTCGCTCGACTGATTTCGAGCGGGAGGCCGGGTCAATTGGCGCTGTCCACCTAGCAACTGGAGGATAGGGACGAGCCGGCACTCGGCGTAAATCCATAAGCGCGCGGCCTGGCTGGCTATACTCGCTATCGATCGGTGAATGGCTTCACCAACCCGCGGTCAACACTGATTGGATGTGCCCGGGAGCCCGATCATGGAGACCGCGATACTGACCGGCATCGGGCTCGCGGCGCCAGCCGGTCTCAACGCATACATCCCGCTTCTCGCCCTTGCGCTTGCCGACCGCGCCACGACGCACGTGACGCTGCACGCGCCGTACGATGTCCTCTCCTCGAACCTCGGCATCGCGATCCTTGTCGTCCTGCTCACCGTCGAGGTGGCGGTCGACAAGGTGCCCGGTGTCGATCACGTCAACGACATCATCCAGTCAATCGTACGTCCCGCCGCTGGCGCTATCGCCGCGCTCGCGGCGACGGGCGGGGTGGTGACGATCAACCCGGCGGTCATGGTCCTCACCGGCGTCGTACTAGCGGGGTCGGTTAACGCCGTCAAAGTGACCACCCGTCCCGTCGTCACCGTCGGCACCGCGGGCATCTTCAATCCGATCGTCAGCTTGACTGAGGATGCCGTTGCCTTCGTCGCGTCGATTGTGGCCATCTTTTTCCCGCTGCTCGTGATTCCCTTCCTCGCGCTCTTCGCCGTTTCCTCTATTCTTCTATTGCGTCGCCTCCGCCGGGTGCGGTCCGGCGGCGGTTAGCCATGGTGCACTTTCACGCGTTTCAACTTGCGCCACATGCCGGTGCCTAGGCCGAGAGACGAGTATGCCCAGCGTTCAGGTCAAGGACTATTACCAGGTGCTCGGCGTTCCGCGGACGGCGACCGACAAAGAGATTCGCGCGGCGTATCGGAAACTGGCACGGCAGCATCACCCTGACCTCAATCCAGGGGACAAGAACGCTGAGGAGCGCTTCAAGGAGGTCAACGAAGCCCACGAGGTGCTCACGGACGCCGATAAGCGAAAGCTTTACGACCGGTTTGGAGAGGATTGGCAGCGATACCGCGATGCCGGGTTCACCGGTGACGAGCAGTTCACCACTCCCGGACCATCCGGCGCATCGGGGGCCCGTCCCGGTCGCGGCGCGACATTCGACCCGAACGACTTCAATCGGTGGTACTCGAGCGAAGGCGGTGGGAGCGGCGGCTACACGTTCTATTCAACCGACGAAGGCGACGACGCCCACTCGGATTTCTTTGAGACGCTCTTCGGGGGGCGCGGCTCGCCTTTTGATCGGTTCGGCGGGTTCGGCGGCGGATTCTCCTCGACGAGGACGCGAGGTCAACCGCAGGCAAGAGCGACGCGGCCGCAACGGGGCGAAGATGCTGAGGTTCCGGTCGAGATTTCCTTCGACGAGGCGTTCCGGGGAACCACGCGGCAGATTCAGCTGCAAGTCTCGGAGCCGTGCCCAACGTGCGGTGGCACCGGCGAGGCGCGGGGTCAAGAATGTCCGACGTGCGATGGTACCGGCGTCGTGCGCCGCACCAAGACTCTCGAGGTGAACATTCCCGCTGGAATTGATAGCGGCAAGCGTGTCCGCATGGCTGGCCAAGGCGGGCCCGGTCTCAATGGCGGCCCGGCCGGCGACGTCAACCTGATCGTCACGGTCAGACCGGATCGGCGCTTCGAGCGAGAGGGCGACAATCTCAGGACCGAAGTCGACGTCCCAGTGACCACGGCCGTGCTCGGTGGTGAGGTCGAGGCGCCAACACCGACTGGAAAAGTCGCCTTGACCATTCCCGTCGGGACGCAGAGCGGCAGGAGTTTCCGTCTCCGCGGTATGGGTATGCCAAAGCTCAGAGGCCGCAAGGGAGAACGCGGTGATCTCGTGGCCCGGGCGCGGATCGTTATTCCCACCAACCCTTCTCCCCGCGAGCGTGAGCTCTATGAGGAGCTTCGCGCGATCCGGCAGGAGCGATCATCCTGATGGCACGGCGGAAGACATCTGAGGCACTCCGCGTGTCCGTGACTGATTGGGTCTTTGAGGACGATGCGAAAGACGAGCCGCGATACGCGATCTCCGTCGTCGCTGCTCGCTGTGGCGTCCACAAGGGAACGCTGCGGCGGTACGAAGAGTGGGGACTGCTCGAGCCAGTTCGGGCCGGGCGCAGTCGACTCTATTCCGACGCGGATATCGAACACGTGCAGCGGATACGCCGTCTCGTCGAGGATCTCGGCATTAACCTCCCCGGAGCGGCGGCTGTCTTGCATCTACGCGAACAGGTGCTCGCGTTGCAGCGCGAGCTAGATGAAATTCGAGAGCAACTCGATCGGTAATCCGGGGACCACCCGGTCGAGTGGCAGTCGGTTCAGAAATAGGGAGAGCAAAACGATGCCCGCCACAATCGTGATGGGGGGGCAATGGGGCGATGAGGGCAAGGGCAAACTGACCGACTCTTTGGCGGCGTCCGCGGACGTTGTCATCAGGGCCAATGGCGGCGCCAACGCCGGCCATACGGTCCAGATAGACAAGGGAACATTTGCGCTCCACCTCATCCCGTCCGGCATCCTCAACCCGCGCTGTCTCTCCGTGGTCGGCGCGGGTGTGGTGGTCGATCCTAAGCTCATCATCGAGGAGATCGACCATCTCACGGCTCGCGGTATCTCACTCGATCCCCTGCGCTTGTCGGAGCGCGCTCACGTCGTCATGCCGTATCACCCGATCCTTGATGCCATCGACGAAAATGAGCGGGGTGAGGGCTCGATCGGGACAACACTGCGGGGGATCGGGCCAGCGTACAGTGACAAAGCCGCCCGTCGTGGATTGCGCCTGGTTGACCTGGTCGATAAAGAGTCCTTGCATCAGCGCCTGAGACAGGAGCTGCCGCGTTGGAACCGGTTGCTGGAACGCGCTTACGACGCGCGCGCTATCGACTTCGACCCGCTATTCAAGGAGCTCGCCGGCTACGGTGAGCGCCTGCGCCAATATGTCTGTGCCACGGAGCCGATCATTTCCGAAGCTCTCGCCACTGGCCGGCGCATTATTGTCGAGTGCGCACAGGGCGCCATGCTCGACATCGACTACGGCACGTACCCGTTCGTGACGTCGTCCTCAACGTCCGCGGCAGGCGCATGCCAGGGTGCGGGCGTGCCGCCGACGAGCGTCGATCGTGTGCTAGGCGTCTACAAGGCCTATTCGACTCGCGTCGGCGCTGGCCCACTACCAACCGAACTCGAGGACGCGACGGGGCAGTTGATCCGCGATCGTGGCCATGAGTACGGCACGACGACCGGACGGCCACGTCGGACAGGGTGGTTCGACGCGGTGGCGGCTCGCCATGTGGCGCGTCTGAACGGCATTTCAGACATCGCGCTCACGCTCCTCGACGTCTTCGATATCTTCGAGACCATCAAGGTTTGTGTCGGCTATGAGATCGACGGCGAAGTTCTCGAGGCAGTCCCCGCGCGTGTGGACCGACTCGCGCGGGTGCGGCCGGTCTATCAGACCCTCCCCGGTTGGGGAGTCTCGACCGTCGGTGCTCGGCGAGCCCAGGATCTTCCGCAATTGGCGATCGACTATCTGAGATTCATCGAAGATCAGGTCGGTGTGCCGGTCTCGCTGGTCGGCGTTGGACCCGGCCGCGATCAGATCGTCCCGCTTGCACCTCCTGCAGAGAGTGTGGTCACCGGCGCGCCGGCGTAGCCGGGGCGGAAATGCGGGATGTCGGACTCACCGAAGATGAGGGGAGGCTCGCTAGATGATCGGACCGGATGAGCGTGCCGGTGTCGACGTGGAGGGTATCCAACGTATCCTGCCCCACCGGTACCCGTTCCTTCTCGTCGATCGGGTCGTCGAGCTCAATCCGCCGCACCGCGCCGTCGGTATCAAACAAGTCACCGTCAACGAGCCGTACTTCCAGGGACACTTCCCGGGCTACCCGGTGATGCCGGGGGTGCTCATCGTCGAAGCCATGGCCCAGGTCGGTGGAGTCGCGGTCCTGTCGGCAGTGGAGTACCGAGACAAGCTCGCCCTTTTCGCCGGAATCGACAACGTGCGATTCAAGCGTCAGGTAAGACCCGGCGACACCCTGCGCCTCGAGGTCGAGCTCCACCAGATCCGCCGAGGCATCGGGATGGGGTCTGGCAACGCTACGGTCGATGGAGAGCTTGCCTGCCGGGGCGACATCATGTTCGCCCTCGTTGACAAGCCTGGGGCATTGCGGCAGGACTGAGCCATGCGCTCGCGGTGCTTGCTGCTGACGTAGACTTGCGGCTAATGACAGCAGTTCGCTCGATGGAGACCCTCAGTCTATGCCCTCGTCCGGACGGTTGATCGGTTCGATTCTCATCGTTGCGGGTCTGGCGTTAGGGGCAATCCTCGCCATCTGGTTGCTGTCTGGGATGCGCGAGGGGACGCTCGAGGGATCCGGCGCGGTTTTCGGATTCTTGTTCGGGTTTTTGATTCTGGTCGCGCCGCTCGTCGGCGGCGGAATGTTCTTCCTCTCCCGGGGACGTGCCGAGGACAAGGCAAATGAACGCGTCCGCGAACAGCGGCGGCTCCTCGACATGCTGATGACCCGCGGCCAGCTCTCGATCGTCGACGTCGCGCTCGAGCTCGGTCGCACGCGGGAACAGATCGAAAGCGATCTCTACGATCTTGTCGGTCTCGGCCTCTTTACCGGCTACGTCGACTGGCGGAAGGGCGTCTTGCACTCGGTCGAGGCGGCTCAACTCGCCGCCAGGACGACTTGCCCCAACTGTGGCGGTGAGCTGGTGCTGGCAGGCAAGGGTCTCATCAAGTGCCCGTACTGTGGCGCGGAGATCTTCCTCGGTCCTGGAGGAGCGCGTGAGCTGGAGCCTGCCACTGCTGATGCCATATCCGCGGGAGGGAGCACGCGGTGAGCGAGAGACCGGAAGAGATCTGGGAACGGCGCGTCCGCGATGCTCTCGAGCGCGTACCTGGCTACCGCGGTTATCGATTGAAGGAGGAACGCAGGGACGCCGACCGCCGGGTGCGAGCGGCTGTCGCGGACGCCTATGCGGCCGAGCTCGCCCGCGTCGAGCGCATCGGCCGTGACCTTGCCAGTGCTCGCCGGCTCGGCGAAGTCTCTGCCGTCGAGCGGACCAGTCAAGCCATCCGCCACTTCATCGATCGCGTCCGCACCGCTTTGCCTGGCTACGGCGGGCTGTTTGGGGACCGAGACATCGACGGTATCGCTCTCGATCAACTTCGCCTCTTCGACGAAAGCCTGCTCGTCGGCGTCGACGAGCTGCGACCAGCGATCGACCGCCTTGAGGCAGACTTTGCCGCCGGCCGGCCACTTGCGCCTGCCGCGGATGAAGCAGTCCGGACGATCGAGTCGCAGCTCGTTCGCTTCAATACCCGGCAAGAGGTGGTCGAGACAGGTCGGGCCACAAGTCGCGATGGTGTCCTGGCGACTCTGCGGCCGACGGCAGAGGTTATCCCCCCGGACGTCTTTGCTGCGGAGCCGGGAGACGCCGTTTCGATCCTCGGTGACAACTTTCTAGTCGACGCGAAAATCGACGTCGCGGGCCGCCCCCAATCGTTCCGTCTCTTCCGCATCGCCCGCGAGCCCGAGGAGTGGCTATTCGTCAACCGCGAGCCAGGAGGAGGAATGTTCCGTCTGACCCCGGTCTCCCCGCCGGAGCAAGGCGCGAACATCTCGGGAACAGATCTGCGGCAGGCCACCGTGGGAGCCGGCGACGGCGAGATCACCGGCGAACGCGGGTCGGAAGGATTGCGCGCCGTGCGGTACGCTCTCCTGGAAGATGCGGCAGATCCGGATGGATTCGGACTCATCCTCGATTGGGAGGGCGAACGGCAGGCATTAGTCGGCCGGCGCGCCGAACCACTCGACGTCGAGCTGTTCCGGCGCATCAAATCGGCCGGGTAGCGTCCCGCCACTGGGTGGGGCGGAGCAGATGGGAGGGAATCGATGGCAGGAATTATGGATCGGTTGTCACGACTCATCCGGGCGAATATCAACGACCTGATCGACAGTGCCGAAGATCCGGAGAAGATGATCGATCAGATCTTGCGCGACATGCAGGAAAGTATATCGATGGCTCGCGCCCAGGTCGCGGCCATGATAGCGCAGGAAAAGGAGCTCGAGTTCGACGCCGCGGAGACCAAGAAGCTGGCCGAAGAATGGGGGCGCAAGGCGGAGCGAGCGGTCACGGCTGGCAAGGATGACCTCGCCCGCGAGGCACTTCGCCGCAAGCGAGACAACGAGGAAAATTCCGCCATCTACACCGAACAGCGTGGCGTGCAGAGCCAGGCTGTGGCCAAGTTGAAGGACCAGCTGCGGCAACTCGAGGCCAAGTATCAGGCGACTCTCGGTGCTCGCGACACTCTAGTCGCCCGCCAGCGCCGGGCCAGGGCGCAGCGGCAGGTCGCCGAAGCCATTGTGGTCTTCACCCCGCTCGATCCATCATCTGAGCTCGATCGCATGGAGCGGAAGATTCGTAGCGAAGAGGCCCATGCGGCTGCCGCCCTGGAGATCGGCGACGACAGTTTTGAATCACAGTTCCAGGCCCTCGAAGCCGAGTCGGACGTGGAAGACGAGCTAGAGGCGCTCAAGAAGTCCCTTGGCGCGGGAGGCACGCCGAGCCTGACCTCGGGAACCTAGGCTGAGTTCGGGCGTCCCCGCGGCAGGGAGTGCGGCATGGCCCTCATCGACGTGATCCAGCACCCGAGCGGACGTTCGGACGAGATTGTCTTCCGTGTTCCCCAACAGGGCGCGGGCGAGTTCAAGTTCGGGTCACAACTCATCGTGCGCGAGGGCCAGGCCGCGGTGTTCTTTCGTGATGGCAAGGCGCTGGACGTCTTCGGTCCTGGCCGCCACACCTTGGGCACGAACAATCTGCCACTGCTGACCGGCATCATGGGCGTTCCCTTCGGCGGCGTGACCCCGTTCACCGCCGAGGTCTATTTCGTTTCCTTACGCGAGTTCGCCGATCTGCGCTGGGGAACCGTGCAGCCGGTCGTTTTTCGTGACACTGATTTCGGCATGGTCCGGCTGCGCGCGTTCGGCGGCTACTCGATGCGGGTAGGCGACCCGCAGCTCTTCGTGCAGCAGGTGGTCGGTACGCAGGCCGTGTACACGACCGGTCAGATCGAGGATTTTCTGCGTGGGGTGATCGTCAACGAATTCAACGACATGCTGGGAGCTGTCCACACCACCCTCCTGGACTTACCTGGACAGAGCTCCGAGCTAGCCGCGGCGATGCGCAATGCCCTGGTCGACGATTTTCGGCGTATCGGCCTCGACATTACCAGTTTTCAGATCATTGCCATTACGCCGCCGCAAGAGATACAGCGCCGCATCGACGAGCGAACAGGGACATCGATCCTTGGAGATTCCGGAAACGCGCTGCACTCCGGAGCAGCAACGTCGATCGGGGCGGACACCGATGCATCAGCGCTCGGCGCCCCTCAGACAGCGTTCGAGCTCGAGGCAGGTCTCGGGATCGGCCAGGCTGTATCCCCGGGTGAACAGGAACCGGTCGCGGAGCCAGTGCGTCTTGGCAGGAAAGGGACGATCGTGTGCCCGCACTGCCACGCCCAGGCGCCAGCTGACGCTCGATTCTGCCCGAACTGCGGTCGCCCGCTGCAATCGCAGGTGGGCAGCGAGAGGTAGCGGCGGGCGAAGCGAGCAAATCCACCTGCAAGGAGATGCTGCACGATCCCCGGAAAATCGCTACGCTGAGCACCGGGGCAAGTCGACGAGGGAGGGAAGGGAAATGGCAAGGATGGCAATGCGGCGGAGTGCCGCGGCGCTCGCGCTCGCGGCTACAGTGGTTGGCATGGGAGCGACGGGAGCGCTCGCCCAGGATTACAGCGGATCCACGATAACCACTGGCGCCGGCACGACCAGTGTTGATGGCGGAGATGTCCTGGCCCTTGCACCAGGAGTGACCATCAGCGCTGGCGACGTGAGCAACCAAACCGGCATCGGCGTCCTCATCGGCGGTGGAACAACAGCTGGCTCCGCACCCGGCGGAGGCACCAACGCCGCGGCTCCCGAATAAATGGAGCGCAACAAGTACGACCACCCCCTCGGCGCGATCATTGCCGCCGTGGTTGGCGCCGCCATCGTCGGCGTAACCTTGCTGAGCCCAATGACGAATTTGGCGTGGGCGCAAACCGAACCGTCTACCGCAGCCAATGGCGTTTTGCTCCCGCCCGTCGATTTCGACCCGGCAGCAGCAAGGAACCAAGATCTCGCCGGAAGCGCGGTGGTACCAGCCTCGTCGACGAGTCCGGTCGCGCCTGCCGACGAATCCGCCCCCAGTGGCACTCCGGAAGCCGTGGCCGACGCTCCGGTAGCCGGAAACTCGACGACGACCAGCCTCGGTGGGTCCGATGTCGCCGTATCGAGTGTTGGCGGCTCGTACGAAGTCGACGGTCCCAACAACCGATCAGACCGCAGGCGGTAGGCAGGTTTGCCGAGCGATTGACTCTCTGCAAACGTCCTCGAGCACCGTGGCGGTGGCAATTGCCACCGGCTCGTTTTGCTGGGCGACCCCGAACGCGATTTCGTGATGTTGCGCGTCCGTACGCGGCTTTTTTTGCCATGTAACCCGTCGATGTGTGCTAAACTTATGTCTGTTTTGCGGAACGATTGTGATGTGCGAAGCTAGGGGAATCGACTCGTGGAAATAGGCAACGTCCGGCTGGCAAGCATTGAAAACGAGATGCGCCAGTCCTATCTCGATTACGCCATGAGTGTCATCGTGCAGCGGGCGCTGCCGGACGCTCGGGACGGCTTCAAACCGGTCCATCGCCGGGTTCTGTTCGCGATGTCGGAGATGGGGCTTCGCTCGAACACCCGTTACCGAAAGAGCGCCGGTATCGTCGGCGAAGTCCTCAAGAACTACCACCCCCACGGCGATGCCTCCGTTTACGACACGCTCGTCCGCATGGCGCAGGACTTCAACCTCCGCTACCCGCTCGTCGACGGCCAGGGTAATTTCGGCTCCGTCGACGGTGATGGCGCGGCTGCGATGCGGTACACCGAGGCCCGTCTGACCACGATCTCCGACGAGCTCCTCGCGGATATCGACAAGAACACGGTCGAGTTCATTCCCAACTACGATGCCTCGAGCGAGGAACCCCGCGTCCTGCCGGCGCGCTTGCCGAACCTGCTCCTTAACGGGAGCACCGGCATCGCTGTCGGCATGGCCACCAACATCCCGCCGCACAATCTCACCGAGATCTGTGACGCAATTACGCTCTTGATCGACAACCCCGAGGCGACAATCGAGGATCTGATGGAGGTCGTCACCGGCCCGGACTTCCCGACCGGCGGAACGATCCTTGGGCGCGAGGGAATCAAGTCGGCCTATGCCACCGGACGTGGCCGGATTGTCGTCCGTGCCAAGGCCTTCGTTGAGGAATCGCCACGCGGCGGCCGCTATCAGATCGTCGTCACCGAGTTGCCCTACCAGGTCAACAAGGCCACCCTGCTGGAGCGAATCGCCGAGCAGGTTCGGGAAGGCAAACTCGACGGCATCAGTGACCTGCGCGACGAGTCCGACCGGACCGGAATGCGAGCCATCATCGAGCTGAAGCGTGATGCGCAGCCGATGAAAGTGCTGAACAACCTCTTCAAACACACCCAGCTCCAATCGAGCTTCGGCGTCAACATGCTGGCGCTAATCGAGCGCGGCACTCAGCCTCGGTCACTAACGCTGAAACGAGCACTGCAGGAGTACATCACTCACCGGCAGGAGGTCATCACCCGGCGCACCGAGTTCGAGCTGGAGCGAGCCCGCCGCCGTGCCCACGTGCTTGAGGGTCTCAAGATCGCGCTCGACCACATCGACGAAGTGATCGCCACCATCCGCGCCTCGCGCACCACCGATACCGCGCGCGCCAACCTGATGAAGAAGTTCTCCCTCACCGAAGTTCAGTCATCAGCCATTCTCGACATGCGCCTGGCTCGCCTCGCCGGACTCGAGCGCAAGAAGATCGAGGACGAGCTCAAGGAAGTCCGGGCCGAGATCAAGCGTCTGGAGACTCTGCTGGCGGATCCGAAGTTGATCCTGAACGTGGTCCGCGACGACATGAGCGCCCTGAAAGAGAAATATGGTGACGAGCGCCGCACGCGGATCCAGGACATCTCCGGCGCGCTCTCCGAGGAGGATCTGATCCCCGAGGTCGACGTGCTGGTCACGTTGACGACGCGGGGCTATGTCAAGCGCAGCGTCGACGGCGTGTTTCGGACCCAGCGTCGTGGCGGCCGGGGCGTGACTGGTGTCACGATGCGTGATGAAGATGCCATCCAGCACATCCTCGCCGCGAACAGTCACGATTGGCTCCTCGTGTTTACCAATCGGGGCAAGGTTTACCAGTTGAAAGTGCATGAGCTCCCCGACGCCGGACGCACGGCGAAGGGTGTCCCAATCGTGAACCTCGTCAACATGCAGCCCGACGAGACGGTCACCACGCTGATGAAAGTGCGTGACTACAGCTCCGGCCAATACCTCTTCTTCACCACCAGATTGGGGCGGGTCAAGCGCACCGCGCTCGATCAATTCCGGACAGTCCGGTCATCCGGACTGATAGCCATTGGACTTGACCCGGATGACGAACTGGCCTGGGTGCGAATGACGAGCGGCGAGGACGACGTCATGCTCGTCAGCCAGGGCGGGCAGGCAGTCCGCTTCCGCGAAGCGGTGGTGCGGCCCATGGGCCGGCCGGCTGCCGGCGTGATCGGTATCCGCATGGCCAAGGGAGACCGGGTAATTGCCTCGGAAGCTGTGATTCCGGGCAAGGATTTGCTTGTCGTTTCTCAGAAAGGCCTCGGGAAACGGACTGACACCGACCACTTCATTACCAAAGGGCGCGGCGGCAAAGGGGTCACCGCGATGAAGCTCACCACACGGACTGGCCAGATCATCGGCGCTGGAATGGTTAATGACGATCACAACCTGATGCTGATGAGCACGTCAGGCAAGGTCATCCGCCTGCCCGTGTCTCAGATCCCGACGATCGGGCGGCAGACCCAAGGCGTGACCTTGATGAAGCTCGACCCCGATGAGATGGTCGCCACCATGACGATTGCTGAGAAGAAAGACGACGAGGGAGACCCGAGCCTGCCTCCATTGAACGGCCACGGAGACGCCTCCACGCTTTCTTGAAGGCTGCCGAGCAAGTTTTTCCTAGCGGCCCTCGGTCCGGCGGGCTCCCCTGGCGGGGGCACTCGCCGGGTGCGGCCCCCCGGTTTCCTCTTCGACCGTCTGAAAGAACCTGCGGCTGAAGAGCGCGCCGAGCGGGGTCAAGACGGTCAGCAGGGTGGTCAGCGCCAGTAGCAATGCTGCGCTGGCCGGAACGACCATCCCTGCATCGTGCCCGATGACTGGGCGCTGACCAAGCAGCCAGAGCAGAACGAACTGAGTGCCCAGTGCAATAGCACCCGCCATCGGTCGCCAGTTCGCGGGAGCGAGCAGCGCCGCGAAGATCCAGATTCCTCCAAACAGGCAGGCTTCTCCTAGCATCGACAACGCGGACGTCTCGTCGAGCGAACCGGGAGCGACGAGCATCGCCGGCACCACGAGTGCCGCCGGCAGGAACAGGAGCGACCCATTCTCCGGGGCTTGATCAGATTGGTGTGCGGCAAAGAGCCAGATCCCGAACAACGCGACGCATGTGGCGAACGTCAGCCACAAAAGCGGTCCCGCTGAACCCCGTGAGATCGCCACAAATGGATAGCGGGACGCCGACGCCTGGAGCGCCACCAAAGGCATGAGCACGAGTGTAACCAGGAGCATCATCTGCCAGTAAGGTCGAGGACCTGGGCGGTCCATGGCGACCGTCAGGCCGATTCCGATCACGAGTGCCAGAACGACGAATCCGATACGAACGGGGGCCGCTCCAGTCGGTAGCTGAAGTGCGGCCAGAGCACCGGTGAGCGAAAGGATCGAGGTCAGGAACAACGGCGCAGAACGGCCCGCCGCTTGACTGACGGCTAATCTCGCGCTCCTGGCCGAAATTGCGGCCTGCTGCGCCCTACTCGCCACTCTCTGCCCGGGCCGCGCTGGACCGTGGCGCGACCCGATTGCCCCGGTGCGGCCACGCGAGATTCTGGAGCGTCCTGGCTCGCTCGTCTCAGCCCTCCCCTGGGAGCAAGGTAGCAATCGGAACGAGGGTGGGTTCTCTTCTCCGAAAGGAGGCTAAGGCATCGATACCGCAAAGGGTCAGCATCTGTAATGTCTTAGTCAGACCTGCGCCCACGGTTTGGGCCGCGTGCGAATCGGTTCCAGTGGTGATCAGGCGACCACCTCGGTCCGCGTACCAGCGGACCACCGCCGGTCCTGGCATGCTGGTCTTCGGCGTCTGACGCAAACCAGATGTGTTGATCTCGAAGCCGACCCCACGCTCGATCATTGCGGCGAAAATCAGCTCCAGGCGCTCTCGGTAACGAGCCGGATCGTAGTCGCGATGAGTTTTCGGCGCGTACCGCTTAGGCAGGTCGAGGTGACCAATCACATCGAACCATCCTGTCTCAACAGCTCTCTGAACCTGGCCCAGGTAGGGTAAGAACACGTCGTCCATTGTGCGCGGGGCAAAGTAGTCCGGGAAGATCATCGCGCCATCGGCCGCATAGTGCACCGACCCGATCACGAAGTCGAACTCGCCACCATACTCGGCAACGAATCGTTCGACATGCTCAATCGTTCCCTCGTTGTAGTCGATCTCGGCCCCGCGCAAGACCGTGAGCTCCCCCCTGAATTGGTCACGGACGCGATCGACCTCGCGCAAATACTCGTCAGGCCGGTAATAACCGTAGCCGGGATCGGCGGGGACGTGATCGACGTGGTCGGTAATCGCGATCTCGGTAACTCCCGCCGCAACAGCGGCTCGGCAGGAATTCTCCATTGGGATCGCACAATCGACCGAAAACGTACTGTGAACGTGATAATCAAACACGGGATTCCACCCTCTTGATTGGTATGGCGCGCTTGTCAGGCACTATAGCAACCTAAGAAGCGGACCCGATAACCGATTCGATCAGGCCAGCTGCCAGCATTGCTACAATCCCCTGCCGCGCAACTGGTTCCGGAGGACACGGCCTGTGGATGTCGCGGAGTTCTGGGACCAGGTGAGATCGGCGCTGGGACTGGACGAACCCCAGGCCACGGCGACGGTGGCAAGAGTCATCCAGGCCATCATCGTCGTACTGCTCACGATTGGCGTCGCGCACTGGTTAGGCGGGTGGGTTCGGCGAGCCGCCATGGCGGGGCGCGTCTACGCCGAAGTAGCGGTGCTGCTGAGTCGAGCAACCGCTGTCGCTGTCTATGCAGTCGGCGGCACCCTGGTCCTGGCGACCATCGGCGCCAGTTGGGCAGCTATCGCCGCCGTCCTCGGCGCCGCCACGTTTGGTATCAGTCTCGCCCTTCAAGATGTCGGCCGCGGATTCGTCAACGGGGTTTACATTCTCGTCGAGCGACCCTTTCGGATCGGTGACTATGTTCGGGTTGGCGCAGTGGAAGGTCGCGTCGAAGAGGTTGGCCTCCGCTTGACGACCCTGCGGACAGCGGCGGGTGAGCGCATCATCGTCCCGAACACGGTCGTCTTTTCGAGCATCATCGAGAACTCGTCGGCAGGCAAAGTCGATCGGCAGACATACGTGGCGTCCGGGATCGAGCTACCGGTTGCGGAAATCCAGGACGCGATTATCGCCTCGCTACGCGGCACGCCTCATCTCTCGCACCTGGCCCCCGTAGTCGAAGTTGTCCGGTCCAGACCTGACGGTACGGATGTCGAAGTTACCGTCGAGCATGATCTTGGTGTGCGGATCGATGACCAGGTGATTGAGCGACTCCGCGCACTCTTCCCGGAAGCGACCGTCGCGACGAAGACCGCCGCTGGCGCACCGTGATGCCGCCCGAGCAGCCACCGCGCATTGGGGTCCTCGGCGGAACCTTCGATCCGGTGCACAATGGCCATCTGCATGTCGCAAATGCATTGCGCGAGGCGCTCGATCTCGAGCGCATTCTGTGGGTTCCGGCCGGGCAACCCCCGCACAAGACCGGCCAGATCGTCAGCAGTGATCGCGACCGGCTCGCCATGCTCGATCTCGCCCTCTCCGGTTCGGCGGCCGATCAGATCAACACGATCGATATTGAGCGCTCAGGTCCGTCGTACACGGCCGATACACTCGAAATCCTCGCCGAGTGCCTGGCGCCGGCGAGGCTCTTCTTCCTGATGGGCGAAGATTCCCTGCGCGATCTGCCGACCTGGCATGACCCGGAGCGATTGCTGCGAGCCGCCGAATTAGCGGTCGCCGCACGGCCTGGAGTCGATGCCGATCTCGCGTCTATCGCGCGTGAGATTCCCTCGGTGCAGAGTCGAATACACCTGGTCCCGACCAAAGAAATTGCGATCTCGTCGTCAGAGATCAGGCGGCGCGTGGGAGAGCATCAATCGATCCACGGACTGGTGCCCACGCCCGTCGAGGCCTACATCCGAGACCACAGGCTCTACACGCAGCCGGCTCCCTGAACCGATCCGCGTCATCACACGAGCCGGCGTTCTCTAGCAACCTCGTCGATTGCCCGTGCCGCTACGCGCACGGTCTCATCCAGATCGAGTTTCGTGGCGATCAATGGCGGCGCGAGCTCGAAGGCCGTGCCGATTGGACCGGCGATGACTCCGTGGTCATACATGCGGCGGACCACCGCGCGCACCGTGTCGTCCTCGAATGGGGTACGGGTCTCCTTGTCGGCGGTGAAATCGACCGCGAGCCACATCCCCTGCCCTCGCACTTGACCGACGATTGGATGCGGGTCGAGAAACTCCTGGAGGGAGTCGAGCAAGTACTCGCCATTTTCGCGCGCCTGGTCAATCAGTCCGTCTCGCTCTTTGATCGTGATGACCGCGTTTGCTGCCGCCGCGGCAGCGGCATGCCCGCTAAACGTATGGACATGCAGGAAAACGGGGAGCGTGTCGATCAGCTCTGGCCGGGCGACCACGGCCCCCATCGGCACGTAGCCGGCCGTGAGCGCTTTCGCCATCGTCATGATGTCCGGTTTGATCCCGTAGTGCTCGCTTGCAAACCACGCTCCCGTGCGACCGAATCCGGTAATTACCTCGTCGATGATCAGCAGCACCCCATAGCGGTCGCAGATCTCGCGCACGCGCCCGAAATACGCTCGGGATGCGGTCTGTACGCCGTGCGCTTGCATGATTGGCTCGGCGATGAATGCCGCCACGTAGTCGGGGCCTTCATGCTCAATCTGCCGTTCGAGATAGTCGGCACAGAACGCGAAGTACGCCTCTTCCTCCATACCGAACGGATTTCGGTAGCGACTCGGCCCGGGGATTAGAGAGTAGCCGGGCACGCCTGGCTCCGCGATGTGTCGCGTGCCAAGCCAGTCCGTCGCCCCGAGTGCGCCCATGGTCGCGCCGTGGTATGCGTTCCAGCGCGAGATGATCTTGTTGGCTCGAGGCTTGCCAGAATGCGCG
>DASUQU010000383.1:0-5026 GCA_036280495.1 Thermomicrobiales bacterium
TCCGTTAGTCATCGTCCCAGTCGTCATCCCATCCGGAGCCGCCAGAGCCGCCGGAGCCACCGCTCCCGCCGCTAGGCGAGAAGACCCAACCGTCGTCCCAACCGCTGCCGCCCGAGCCACCCGATGCGACAAAGCCGCCACTCGGAGCAAAGACGTCGTCGTCCCATCCATCGTCATCGTGTGCCAACGCACCTGACAGACCCGCGCCAGCGAACCCGATGATGGCCAGCGTAGCGACAGCGACTTTGGCGAATCGGCGCCGAGAAGCTGATCGGGCGCTCTCGAAATCCACGTGAGAACCTTGAGTCATGCAACGCTCCTTTGATCTATTTCGCTGCTCTTGCCGCCCTCGGCAAGACCGAACACGATCCGGAAGGTTGGGAGTATCAAGGCGGCATGTTCATCGCCGTCCCTGCTTCCCCGGGTCGAGCACACTTGGTGGGGCTCGCATGTCTCAGTATCAGCAGAGGTACCTCACGTGGTAACCGGCCAAGGTCTGCAATCGTGCTCGGTCTTTGGGCCACTCTCGGGTCCGACTTTAGTCGGATGGGATGTCACTCTGCCTCATGCCATACTCGGGAACCGGGGAAGAAGGCGACACACGGAATGGATTTCAACGCGCGTCTAGCGATCGAGCGGCTCAGCCCTGCACAGCGGTTCATGCTGGGGAGTCTCGCCATCCTCGTCGTTGGCATGGCAGTCATTGGCGCCTGGGTCACCAGTCAGATCGAGGAGGGCGTCGTGGACCGGACAGCCGCGACAACGGCGCTCTACGTCGACAGCCTGGTTGCTCCACCACTGCAAGACCTGACCGAATCGGACGCGCTCACACCTGAATCGATCGATCGGCTTGACTGGCTGTTCGAAGACACCCCGCTTGGCCAGGAAGTGGTCGTCTTCCAGGTCTGGGATCCTACTGGGCACATCGTCTACGGCACCGAACCGAGTTTGGTCGGGCAGCAATTTCCGGTCGAGGACGAGCTCGCTCGCACGCTCGCCGGTGAAGTTTCCGCGGATATTGGCGAACCCGAGGGTGCAGGTGAGTTGCCACCTGACATCCCACGTCAGGAGCTGATCGAGATCTACAGTCCGATCCGCGACCGCAGCACCGGCGAGGTGATCGCAGCCGCCGAGTTCTACTACGCCACCGATGACCTCGCGGGCGATGTCGCCGCCGCCCAGCGGAGAAGCTGGCTGGTCGTCGGCGGAGCCACACTGGTCATCTACCTCCTGCTAGCCACTTTCATCCAGCGCGTGAGCAACACCGTCCGCCGGCAGCAGCGGGAACTCAGCGACCAAGTTACTCGGCTGACCGAGGTGGTCCAGCAGAACCAGGAGCTCCACGAGCGCGTACGCGGGGCGGCGGCTCGCACCGCCGCGCTCAACGAGAGGTTCCTGCGCCGGTTTAGCGCCGAATTGCATGATGGTCCGGCACAGGAGATCAGTCTGGCGCTGCTGCGCCTGGACCACCTGGCCGCGCTGGCAGGCGCCAACGGACGCGACGAGTCGGTGAAGACCGAGATCGAGCACGAACTCGAAGTCATCCAGGGCAGCCTACGCCGGTCGCTCAAGGATGTTCGCGCGACCTCCAGCGGTTTGCTCTTGCCCCATCTGGGTGCGCTGACTGTTGCCCAGACGCTCGAACATGTCGTGCGCGGCCATCAGCGGCGAACTGGTCTAGCGGCCGAGATCGTGGAGCACGACCTGCCCGCCCAAGCGCCGCTAGCCACCAAGATCGCTCTGTACCGAATTGTCCAGGAAGCGCTGAACAACGCCTGGCGGCATGCCGAGGGGGCGGTGCCCACGGTCACGGTTACCGGGTCTGATAACCAGCTCGTCATCGAGATTGCCGATCCTGGTCCCGGCTTCGATCCGGCAGTGACCCAAGGATCAGAAACGCACCTGGGCCTGATAAGCATGCGCGAGCGGGCCGAGAGCCTGGGCGGCCAGTTCCGCATCGAAAGCGCGCCGGGTAAGGGAACCCGCGCTATCGCGACGCTCCCTTTAGGAAACACGGGAGGCCCTGATGCATGAGACGCTCCACGTGGCGATCGTCGACGACCATCCGTTATTTCGGGAAGGTGTGGCCCACACATTGGCCGCCCAGCCGGACATCGAGATCGTCGGCGAGGGGGAATCGGCGGCGGATGCAATCCGCATCGCCGCCGAACGGATACCAGATGTTATGTTGCTTGACGTGTCGATGCCTGGTGGTGGACTGAGCGCGGTGAGGGAAATTGCGGCCGCGTTCCCGGTGATCAAGCTGGTGATGCTGACGGTCTCCGAGGACGAGGACGATGTCACCACCGCCCTCCGCGCGGGAGCTCGGGGCTACGTGCTGAAAGGCGTCGCAGCGCGGGAGCTCGTCCGCATCATGCGGGCGGTAGCATCGGGAGAGGTCTATGTCACGCCATCTCTCGCGGCGAGTCTCCTATTCGAACTGAGTGGCGGGAAATCCGGTTCGCATTCAGCCAGTCCGCTTGACGACCTTACCGAGCGGGAGCGGCAAATTCTGGAGCGGGTCGCGGCCGGCGACAGCAATAAAGAGATCGGCGCACAGTTGCATCTGACCGAGAAGACGGTCAAGCACCATATGACAAACATCTTGCAGAAGCTCCAGGTGCGCAACCGTGTTGAGGCCGCCTTGCTGGCGCGTGCCAGCGAACGCCCGGACCGCTGACGCTGCCCAATCGTCGCAACGAACTCGGCCCGGAAGCTACGCCTCGACCGGAACCGGCTTCACCATGACCTGCTCCAGATCAGTGCCATCGAGCTGGGGACTCTCTTTATATAGGAAGCAGGCGGCTGCACGGCGCTCGTCCGTGTGGAAGAGTGGTGGCCTCTGCTGGCGAGAGATCTCCGTCGCGTATGGACAGCGATCGGCGAACTTGCAACCGTGTGTCACGGCGATAACGGGAGCAGAGGGATCGACGGGGAGCTCGTGTCCGTGCCACGGATGATCCGGGTCGGCCTTGGGAATCGACTGGATGAGTAGCTGCGTATAGGGGTGGCGTGGCTCCTTGACCACAAGATCGACGTCACCGACCTCGGCCACCTCGCCTCGGTACATAACCAGAATGTTCTGGCTAATCTGATAGGCGGTCGTCAGATCGTGGGTGATGTAGAGGAGGGAGATTCCGAAGTTGAGGTGCAACTGACGCAGGCTCTCCAGGATTGTGGCACGCAAAGACGCATCGACCATCGATACCGGTTCGTCGGCGATGATCACGCGCGGCTGCACCAACAGAGCCCGGGCCACCATGATGCGCTGGCGCTGCCCGCCGCTCAACTGATGCGGATGCCGGCCAAGCGTCTCTTCCGGGCGGAGACCGACCGCGTGGAGGGTCTCCTCCATGAGTTGCCGCGCCTTCTCACGTGACGGCGCCAGGTGAAACTTCTTGATCGGTGTCTCGAGGACGTGGTCGACCTTATAGAACGGGTTATAGACCTCGTACGGATCCTGGAAGATGACCTGGACATCGCGCAGGAAGCGCTGGCGCTCTTCCCGAGAAAGGCTCTGCAAATTCCGGCCGCGGTAGAGCACCTCTCCGCTGGTCGGCGCTGCTAGCCCCAGCAGCAGGCGGGCCAGCGTCGTCTTGCCGCTTCCACTCTCGCCCACGATTGCCGTAATCGTCGGCGGCTCGGCGTCGACCCGGAACGAGAAGTCGTCAAGCGCTACCGTACCCGGCGTCTTCGCGAAGCGGCCGCCGCCGAAGACCTTGGTGACGTGTCGTGCCTCCAGCAGTGCCGTCATGCGCTCTCTCGACTCCACTCGCCGTCATAGAGGTGGCACGCCACACGGCGCCCCACCTGTACTTCGCGCAGGCGTGGCTCCACCAAGGCGCAACGTTCCATCGCGTGCGGGCAACGCGTCCGAAACGAGCACCCGGTTGGCCGGTTGAGTAGTGAAGGAGGCAATCCAGGGATCCCCTTGAACACTCCCTTCGCTTCCAACGATGGCAAACTCGCGATGAGCAGGTTGCTATACGGATGGAGCGGCTCACGAAAGAGATCGCGAACCGGCGAGACTTCCGCCAAGTTCCCGGCGTACATGATGCCGACCCGATCGACAACCTGCGCCATCAACCCCATGTCGTGTCCGATCAGGATGATCGCCGCCCCAAGCTCTTCCTGGACTGCCAGCAGGGTGTCCATCACCTGCCGCTGCACCACGACGTCCAACGCGCTCGTCGGCTCGTCGGCGATGATCAGCTTGGGGCGCAGGCTGATGGCGATGGCGATGCAGACGCGCTGCTTCATACCACCGCTCAGCTCGTGGGGATACCTGTCCGCCACTTCGCGACGCAGACCGACGCTATGGAGCAACTCGCCCACTCGAGCCTCGAACGCCCGAGGTGACATCCGTATGCCATGGTCGTTGAAACCATCGCGAATCTGCTCTTTCACCCGAAGGACCGGATTGAGCGAGTTCATCGCGCCTTGCGCGACGAGCGCGATCTTCGCCAGCCGTACCTGGCGCATCTCCTCTTCGTAGAGACTGAGCAGATCGACGCCGTCGAGGAGCATCTCCCCGGCTTCGATCCGCCCGGGCGGTCTGATCAGACGGAGTAGGGCGAGGGCGATCGTCGATTTCCCCGAGCCGGATTCCCCGACCAACCCGAGCCGCTCCCCTTCGCGAATATCGAAGCTGACACCATTGACGGCCTGCACCGCGCCACGCGAGGTGTGGTAGTGCACGACGAGATCGCGCACTTCCAGCACGTTGCGGGGGTGAGTGGGTGATAGGGTGACGGGGTAATGGGTCGACGAAGTCATCCTTGGTCTTGCTGTCTGATTATCGTCCGCACCATTCGAAAGCACGGTCACCTTGTCACCTCTGACCGGTCGTTTGACCCTATCACCTTATCACCCCATGACCCTATCACCCTCGTCTCACCCGAAGAGCTCCAGACCCGGTACGTCGACCCGAATCTGGTAGAGCGACGCCGTCTCGACGTCAGTGTTGACGAGCGTCCGCCGGTCGGGACCTCCGAACGCCACGTTCGTGACTTTGGCGCCCAGGACC
>DASUQU010000384.1:0-2911 GCA_036280495.1 Thermomicrobiales bacterium
CTACCTGATTGGCACGACTGATACCCGCTACGACGGCAATCTCGACAGGGTCATTGCCGAGGATTGGGAGATCGATCTCCTTCTGGACGAGACCAACCGGGTTATCCCGTCCGCGAAGTTGACCCGGGATTCCGTTCGCTATACCTACGCCGGTGTGCGGCCGCTGCCGTTTGCACCGGGCAAATCAGAAGGTGAGATCACGCGTCGTCACATCGTGCACGATCACGAGACAACCGGCAGCACAAGAGGCTTGATCTCCATTGTCGGCGGAAAATTGACGACCTACCGGGAGCTGGCCGAGCAGTTCGTCGATCTTGTGGTGGGGAAGCTTGGCCGCGCCGCCGTTCGCTCGCGTACGGCCGAGATTCCATTGCCGGGAGGCAAAACCGATCTGCCCTGGGGCGACTTTGCCGCGTCCTTCGCCAGGAAATCGGGTCTGTCACGTCAAACCGTAGAGCATCTGTTGCGGGTCTACGGTGCGCGAGCGCCGGAGGTGCTGGCATCTGCGTCAACCCCCGAGCTGCGGGAGGTTTTCGATCCGTTCACCGGTGCGATCGCGGCGGAGGTGCCGTGGGCCTATCGGGAGGAAGGCGCCCGGACCCTGGCCGACGTCATTGCCCGTCGGACGATGGTCGGACTAGGGCCGGATGCCGGCATCGGCGCTGATGTCGCCGCGGCGGAGATTGCGCGGGGTGCACTTGACTGGGACACCGCGAAAGTCGACGCCGAAGTCGACGCCTACCGGCACTGGGTGAGGCGCTACCGGCCTCGCGCCCTCGAGCGAGAGACGATCGGCGCGTGATCACCCGGGCATGAGAAGGTCACATGTCAGCCATCACGAATAGCTCGCTGCCCGATCGCTACACCGGCACCCTTTTGGGTCTCGCCTGTGGCGATGCGCTGGGTGGACCCGTCGAATTTCTGAAACGGGATGTGATCGCGGCCCGATTCCCCACTGGCGTTACCGAGTTCATCGGCGGTGGCTGGCTGGACCTCGATCCCGGGGAAGTCACCGACGATACGCAGCAGACGCTGATCCTGGCAGAGTCGCTGACGGCTAGCGGCCTGGACCTGAATTGGTTTGCCGCCGGGTTGATCGCCTGGTTCCGAAGCAATCCCAAAGATATCGGCAACACCACCCGAATCGCGCTGGAAGCGTTGGCAGCGGGAACGGCGCCTCTCGAGGCTGGCGCGGCGGCAGTGGCGGCACGTGGCGAGCGCGGCGCGGCGGCCAATGGGGCTGTCATGCGCTGCGCTCCGGTCGCCTTACGATTTCGCGGAGATTCTGATCGCCTCGTTCGCGCCTCGCTGGACAGTGCGCGGGTGACGCACGCCGAAGCGCGCGCTTCGTGGGGAACGGTCGCGGTCAACCACGCCATCGTCCATCTGCTCGATGGCGGTGCGATCGCTGACGCTCCAGCCGCCGCCGTGGTGGGAATCACGAATAATGAAGTACGCGAGGCCGTGCTCGAAGCGGCAGGGCGCTGTCGTGACGACGTTCGCTCCGGCGGCTTCGTGCTCGAGACGATCGGAGCTTCGTTCTGGTCGCTGCTCAATGCGGGCAGCGCGCGGGAAGCAATCGAGATGGCGGTTGCGCTTGGCGACGACGCCGATTCGACTGGGGCGGTCACGGGGGCACTAGCCGGGGCCGCCTATGGCGCTTCGGCTCTGCCGCAACAATGGGTGGGGACCGTGCAGTTCCGGGACCGACTCGAAGCCGAAGCGGTGCGGCTGTTGGATCTCTCGGAGCGCGACCCGACGGCGGAGGACTAAAGCGGCGGCGCGGCGAGCTTGAGGTAACGCTGGACGCTGGCTCGATTGCGGGCGTCGTCAGCCAGCCCGAGAATCGCCAGCAGATCTTCCTCCGTCGCGCCGGCGTTCGCGCGATCGATGGCAAAACTATGGCGCAGCGTCTGGGGGGTGACCTCTTTCTGAATGCCGGCGGCGGTGCGGATGCGGTCCACCATGCCGTTCACCGCCTGCGGACCGACCGGAAAGAGCAGATCGACCAGCGAACGCGCTTCGAGAAAGTTTGCGTAGATCTCGCGGAACGCTTCACCTGCGGCGAGCTTGCGTTCCTTACCGCGCTTGGTCACATCGTCGTAAAAGATATAAACGACCGGTCCCATGGGATCATCGAGATCGATGTGCTCGCGTCGCAGCGCGAGCAGTTCGGCGCGAGTCAGGCCCAAGCGCAGCATCAGCCAGATCGCCGGGAGGCTCCACGCTTCGTCGTCAGCGGCGGCCGCGAGCAGTGCCTCCTGTTCCGCCGGGAAAAGCGGGACCGGCGAACGGAGGGGGATGGTGTGCGGATAGTGACCTTCAGTAGGATCGGAGCGCAGTACGCGAGCGTCATCGATCAGATAGCGGAAAAAGCGGCGAGCAGAGGTCAGCCGTCGCTTGCGCGTGGCCCTGCCGTTGGCGTCGCCCAAGAGCCGCGCGATGTCTGTCTGATCGATGGCGCCGATCGGTTTGGGTCCGATCAGCTTCTCTAGCACGACGAGGTCGTAGCAATAGGATTCAACTGTGTTGGACGGCCGCCCCGCCTGTTCCAGCTCGCGCCGGTACCAGGAACGCGCCAGGTCAAGGCTACTTTCCGCCGTCAACGGCGGCAGACCGCCCAGGACCGGTTGGAACGTACCGGCGGGACCGGGCGCGAAGAGCGGCAACTGATCGGGTGATGCGGCCGCGAATCGCTCCTCCCGTGCGAGGAGAGCAGGGTTCTCGGTGTACGGGCGCTCCCGTTCGGCGGTGGTCATACCGTCGACAGCGCGATCCGCGCGCGGCGACGGGGCTGGTTTCGATCCTGGAGAGCGCGGTGTCCGGGTCATGCGCGGCGCCTCCGGCGCAACATTCGACAGTCAGAGCCTAGGAGTCGAGCCGCGGACTGTCAAGAACGGCTGTTCGAATC
>DASUQU010000385.1:0-3261 GCA_036280495.1 Thermomicrobiales bacterium
GGCTCGACGCTCTGCGCGCGACGCACTAGGCCAGCGTCGGACCTCGTGGTCCGACCGGCACCGCCGGCGCGCGAGGGCGCGTTCGGTCCGTTGCTGACCCACGCCGCGGTGGGAGGGAGTTGAGAGGAGACGCAAATGGACTCGAAGCCGACGATCGATCCGAAGCACCGTGAAGCCCTCGAATCGTTTGCTCGGGCGCGGGCCTCGCGCCGACAGGTGCTGCAGGGTGCAGCCGGTCTGGCCGCGCTCGGGATTACCGGTCGCTCGCGCCCTGTGGCCGCCCGCAGTGCCGCGCCGAGCCTTACGCCAGCGGCAATCAGTGCCGCCCAGCGCGTGCTGCTCCAGAATGCCGACTCGGCCCAGGCGGCGGTCGACGCGGCAAACGCGCTCGACCCGAAACCGGCCGAGCTCAACGTCGTCTGGGAAGACGGACTTCAGCTCCAGGATCCCACCATTTTTTCAGGTCCTCTCTGGGAAGAGCAGACCGGGATCAAGATCAACCCGATCGGGAAGCCATTCCCCGAGCTGTTCGCAGCCCAGGTGGCTGAGCACCTCGGCGCGACCGGCGCGTACGACGTGATCACGTTCCCTCCTTCATGGACCGCTGATTTCGTAGCGCAGGGAGTTGCCGAGCCGCTCGATACCTACATCGAGCAGTTCATGTCGCCAGCGGACCTGGACGATTACCACCCGCTCTACAAGGAACTGATGAACTATGCCGGGCAGCGCTATGGGCTGTTCGACGACGGCGACACGATCATCCTCTACTACCGGACCGACCTCTTCGAGGATCCCGCCAACAAGGACGCCTTCAAGGCTCAATATGGGCATGAGCTCGCCGCGCCGAAGGACTGGACCGAGTACGACGAGATCCAGGCCTTCTTCACCGAGCAGGGCGGTGGCAATAGCTGGGGCGGCGCGAGTCAGCGTGCTCCAGGCCAGGTCTACGGCTGGTTCTCGGAAGAGTTCCGCAACCGGGGCGGGCGCTTCTTCGACGACGAGACCCTCGATGCCACGCTCGACAGCCAGGCCGGGATCGACACGCTGACAAGGATGCTCGAGTCGAACAAGACGATGCCGCCCGGCATCGAGACGTGGGGCTTCGTCGAGGTCCTCACCGCCTGGCTGGGCGGGCAGCTTGCCATGGTCGGCGGCACCTGGCCGCCATATGGCCGCTGGTCGGAGGGCACGACCGCCGAGCAACTCAACTGGGTGCCGGAGACGCAGGTCAAGGGCAAGGTCGGCTACTCCGTCATGCCGCTGGGGCATAGCCTGCACAATGCCGGCTTCCATCTTGGCGTATCACCCGACAGCCAGAACAAGGAAGCGGCGTACCTCTTCATCCAGTGGATGACGAGCCCGACGGTCAGCCTGCAACGGGTGATGCTGCCGTACGCACTGCGCGACCCCTACCGGCTCAGCCACTTCGCTTCGGAGGATTACCGCGCGCGGTGGCCGAACGCGGGCGCCTACCTCGACACGCTACAGGCGGCGGCGGACGGTGCGCTGCTCGACATCGTGATGCCCGGCTCCTCCGAGTACCACACTGCTCTCGACCAGTTGGTGACGGCGGCGCAAGCGGGCACGACGGTCGAAGAAGCGCTGGCCGGCGGAAACGCCGCCTTCAACGAAATTACGGACCGTATCGGCCGGGAAACCCAGATGGAGGCGTACGAGAACTTCAAAGCGCTGAAGGGGTCGTACTACGAGTCGTAAGTCGTAATTCGGGAGTCGGGAGTAGAAGTTCTTTCGATTCCCGGCTCGCGAATTCGGTGAGTGTGCCGACCGTGTCATTCTGAGCGTCAGCGAAGAATCTCCTGCTACTGAGAACCACATCGGTCCTCAGATGAGAGCCTTCGTTCCTCAGGATGACACGACGTCCCGGCACTGCTCCCGGAGCCAAGGATCGAGTGATGGAAATGGCCGAGACGGCCACGCGCACGGCAGTCGCGCCCTCCGGCCCCAGCTTCGCTACGAAACGACGCATCGAGGGTTGGCTGCTGGTCTTGCCCGCGCTGCTGCTGATCCTGGGTCTGAGCATCGTTCCGTTGATTCAGTCGCTGTTGCTCAGCTTCCAGCGCTGGGACCTGCAGAGCCAGGAGCATCCGTTCGTCGGTCTGCAGAACTACCGCGACGTGCTGCTCGACCCGCGGGTTTGGGGAGCGTTTCAGAACACCGGGATCATCGTCGTGTGCGCGGTCGCCGTCGAGTTTCTCCTCGGTCTCGGCCTCGCTTTGATCTTCGCCGGCGACTTCACGGGTAAGCGGTTCGCGATGCCGCTCCTGATGCTCCCGGTGATGGTTGTCCCGATTGTGGTTGGACTCACCTGGCGGATGTTGTGGGATAACCAGTATGGCGCCATCAATCAGACCCTGAGCTGGATCGCCGGGCATGACGTCAACATCATCTGGCTCGGCCATCGAGACACGGCGCTCTTCGCGATGGTCGTTACCGACGTCTGGCAGTGGACGCCGTTCATGTTCCTGGTCTTGCTGGCCGCGCTCTCGAGCGTTAATCCCGAGCTCTACGAAGCGGCGTCGCTTGACGGCGCCGGCTGGTGGCAAGCCTTGCGCGACGTGTCGCTGCCGGGTATCGCGCGCGTGATCGCAGTGGCGATCCTCTTTCGCGCGCTCGACGCGTTCAAGGTGTTCGATCTCGTGTACATGTTCACCCAGGGTGGACCGGGCACCTCCACCGAAACGATCTCCTGGTACATCTACCAGCTCGGCTTCAAGTTCTTCCGCCTGGGGTACGCCTCGGCTGTCTCCTTCGTCGTGGTGATCATCATGACGATCGTCGCCACCCTCTACGTCGCGCGCTTCGTGCGTGGGGCCGACGCGTGAGCGCCGCAAGCGGTCATGCCGGGACCCTGGCGGCACGGCCAGCCAAGCTCGCGACGGCGAGCAGGCGTGATCCATGGCGCGGAGTTCGGACGGCGCTGCGCTATGCCGTCCTCCTCATCGTCCTCACCTTCTGCCTCTTCCCGATCCTCTGGGTAATCGGCACATCGGTAAAACTACCCGGCGAATACCTGCGCAACCCACCCGTCTGGATCCCGCAGAATCCGACGCTGGTGCACTTCACCAATGTCATGTCTCAAAGGGGGAATCTCGCGCTCAAGAACAGCGTGATCATTGCCACTGGGGCGACGTTTCTCTCGATGCTCGTCGGCAGCCTTGCCGCCTACAGTCTGGCTCGCTTGAACACCGGCGGTCGCCATTTCGCGTTCTGGCTGCTATCGCAGCGATTGATGCCTCCCGT